>JBGPXQ010000034.1:0-12581 GCA_041492805.1 Terriglobia bacterium
AGAGCGACGCGGGTAATCATCACTGAATACGATTTGCCCGACCCCGGTCGCCTTCCGCATGACGCCGACCTCGACGATAAAGGAATGGTCTGGTACAACGATTTCCGCGAACCGCTCATCGGCAGGCTTGATCCACGGACCGGTGAGGCGAAAGAATGGCGCTTTCCGCCGTTAAAACCGGATTTTCCTCCGGGAACACTATCTATCGAACTCGGTGTGGACGGCTTCCTTTGGATTCCGCGATTCCGCCAGGCAGGAATCACCCGGTTCGATCCAATGACAGAGAATTTTCAAACGTGGCCGGACCTGCCCGAATACAACACCGATCACGCCATCGATGCGCAAGTCGCTCCCGCGCCGGACGGCACGGTGTGGTATCCGAGCGCCGACAACCTGAAAATTTACCGGCTCGATCCCAGGACCGGTCACATTGCCATGTATCCGATGTACCCCGATTACCACCCGGAACTGGCAGGATCCGGGATCATCATCCAGTTCAGCTATAACAAGAAGCCTGAGGGCCACTTCACGTACGGAGTGGCCGCTGATTCGAAATCGAATGCCTACTTTTGCGATATTGTAGGCGGCAACATAGGGAAAGTTGATGCGAAGACAGGTAAGGTGACTTTGTTTAAGACCCCTACTTTAAATTCCGGCCCGCGACGAATCTCGATTGATTCCGAAGACCGCGCATGGTTTGGGGAGTATTACGCGAATAGTGTGGGGATGTTTGACCCCAAGACAGAACAGTTCAAGGAGTGGAAAGCGCCAACGCCTTGGGTCGGCCCCTACCCTGCCAAGAAAGACAAACATGGCGACGTCTGGACCGCGGGAATGTCCACAGACCTGATCCTCCGACTCAATCCCCGGACAGGGCAATTCACCGAATACATGTTGCCGACTGTGAATGCAAACATTCGGCACATCGATGTGGGCGACTCTTCAAGTTCAATTGCGGTGTGGGTCGCAGAAGTCCATCAGGGCAAGATCGCCAAGATTGAACCGCTTGACTGAGTCTTGGGGGTAAGTCCACAGTGTCGGCCTTTAGGCCGACACTGTGGACGCGAGCACGTGCCCGCCTGAAGGCGGGCGCTACAAAGGGTGAGGCCGGGCTGGCTCTACTGCGGGTCGATCTTCCGGCGACCGGAAGCCGCCGTTGGAGGAGCGCCTGATGGCAGCGCCACGGGAGCCTTCGCTTCGCGCACGACAACTGTGGCCGGAGCTTCGACGATTTTTCCGCCAGTTGCCTTTGCCATCTGCGCTGCCGCGCCACGCGACAATTTTGCCGGAGCAGGAACGACGGCGCCTTCGCCTTCCTTTTGAAACGAGAGATTGATTGTCTCACCATCCCAATCGACGACGAGCATGTCGCCGAAACGCACCTGCTCAGTCGCCAGCAGGTTCGCCAACGGATACACCACGTGCTTCTCGATCGCTCGCTTCAGGTGCCGCGCCCCGTACTTGAAGTCTGTCCCTTCCTGCAATAAAAATCTCCTCGCCGCCGGCGTCGCTCGAAACAAAAACTGCCCTCTCCCGGTGTCCAACACCCGCTGCTGCACCATCCCCAACTCGATCTCCAATATCTGCTCCAACTGCTCTTCCCGCAACGGATGAAACACCACCACCTTGTCCAACCGGTTCATGAACTCCGGCGAAAACTTCTTCTTCGCCGCTTCCTGCGCCGTCCGTTCCACCTTTACATCCAATTTGTCTTCCATCCTATCCATCGGCTGCACAAATCCCATGCCCCCCGTCATCAGCTCCGTGATCTCTCCTCCGCCCAGATTCGACGTCAGAAAAATCATCGTCTGCGACAGGTCCACCCGCCGGTTATCTCCCAGCGTCAGCGTCGCCTTGTCCAGGATCCCCAGCAGCAACTGCCACAGCGCGTCCGATGCCTTCTCGATCTCATCGAACAACAGGAAACTCAGCTTCAGCTTCTCGGTGTGATACTTTGCCAGCTCTTCCTGCGTGATCAGCGGGTGCGTCTCCCGGTGTCCCAGATAGCCCGGAGGCGATCCAATCAACTTGGCGATCTCGTGCGAGTGCTGGAACTCCGCGCAGTCCACCTTGATCACCGCGCGTGGGTCCCCGAACAGGATTTCCGCTGCCGCTTCCACGATGCGCGTCTTCCCCGACCCGGTCGGCCCGAGAAAGAGCAAGTTCCCCACCGGACGCCCCGTCGAACTCATTCCCGCGCAGTACACCTGGTACAGGTCCACGAGCGCGCGGACTCCCTCTTCCTGGCCGACAACCTTGCCCTTCAGCGCGGCCTGAAATTCCTGCGACTCCAGACTCCTAAGAGTGGGGTCCAGTTGTTGTTGCGATGCGCGGCTGCTGCTCATGACCTGTCTCCTACCGGAACTTCCGGATGGCGAGTACGCCTCGATGCGGGGCGCGATCAAATTGATCGAGTTTCACTCCAACGGTGGAGTGCAAAAGACGTAGTTGGGTGATGATCTCCTGGCCTGCTTCCGGAGCATGAGAAACATCGAGCAGCGGCGGGAATAGGTCGGCTAGATCAAGATTCAATGTGCGGAGAGTGGAGACGAGCTTCTGGACTTGCGTGGATCTCGGGTCAAAAAGCTCAACCCGGCTGTTGACTTGCTCGCGAAGCCTGCTCCAGTTCACATCCACGAACGGGTGGGAACGGGAAACTTGCCGCACGACGTCATCGGTGATCCTGGGGCGTTCTCCAAGCTTGGCCAGGTGCAATTGCTTGACCCGGCCGCCTTCGCGGACGTTATGGACCAGGTAGAAAGCATTCCCTTTGCGGCGAAGAAAAGCCATAGTTGGCTCCTGGCACCGACATCGAATCTGTAGTGTACGTTCTATCCACTACACCTGTCAATTTAGATGTCGCCTGTATGCCTGGGTTGCCTCGTATGAGTAACTCCCCGTCCCAGGGCATTGCGGCCGAGCGCCAGGGCGAACTGCAGGATGTGCTGCCCTCCCTCTATTCGAATTTGTTCGAACCATTTCATAGCTATCACACGCTGCCTCTTGATTAGATGCTGAACTTCGTGTTTTCGATTTCCAATGTGTTCTGGCGGCACCGCCCATGTGGTAGAGCAAAAGTATCAAGCAACTGGCCCCCAAGGACTAGTACCGATACAATGATTGCCTCGGCGGAACGAATTTCGATGTCCTGGGATCGTGTTTACACGCTGGTGAAAAGGATCCCGCGCGGGCGAGTCGCGACATACGGCCAAATCGCGCGGGCGTTGAAGCTGCCTGGCGGCGCGCGCACCGCAGGACGCGCGATGGCCGCCTGCCCGGGCGGACGTGGAATCCCGTGGCATCGCGTCGTGGGCGCGGGCGGCCGGTTGCTCCTGCGGGAATCGCGCGTGTCGCTGCAGCGGAAGCTGCTTGAAAGCGAAGGCTTGCGCGTCGTGGAAAGACGCGTCCAAAATTTCCCAGCCCGGCAGTGGCTGCCCGGCAAGAAGCACCGCCAGAGTTGATCTTAAAAGAATAGGGATAGTGAACGAACAGCGACGCGATTCGCCCGCTGCGAAGCGAATATGCTATAGATAAGGATTCATGGTGAGCACAGCCGTCATCGAAGTCGAGAACCTGACCAAACGCTATGGCGACGTAGAAGCCCTGCGCGGAGTGAGCTTTTCGGTTAGCGAAGGCGAAGTTTTCGGTCTGCTGGGACCGAACGGCGCCGGAAAAACAAGCACGGTTGAGATTCTGGAAGGCCTGCGCACGCCTGACAACGGCCGGGTGAGCGTTTGCGGGCTTGATCCGCAACACAGTGGCGCCGAGTTCAAATATGCCATCGGTGCGGCGCTGCAGTCCACGGCCCTGCCCGACAAGATGCGCGTTCGCGAAGCCCTCGATCTATTCGGAAGCTTCTACCCACGTCGCCGCGGAACGACCGAGTTGCTCAAACGCTTCGGGCTCGAAGAGAAGCGCAACGCATTCTATTCGCAGCTCTCGGGAGGACAGAAGCAGCGCCTGGCGCTCGCGATGGCGCTCGTCAATGATCCGCGCGTCGTGTTTCTCGATGAGCCCACCGCCGGACTCGATCCGCAGGTGCGGCGCGAAATCTACGCCATCATCGAGGAACTCAAGAAGGAAAAGAAGACGATCCTGCTGACGACGCACTACATCGAAGAAGCCGAGCGGCTGTGCGACCGCGTGGCGATTATAGATCACGGAAACGTTATCGCCCTGGGCACGCCTCGCGAGCTGAAGGAGCGCTCCGGCGCCGTCACGCGAATCACTGTGCGCGTGGCCCGGCCGGAAACTAACGGCGCGCTTAACACACTCGAGGGCGTAGCGGAATGCCGCACCGAAGCAGACGATTACCTGCTGTACTCGACGCGCGTCCCGCGCACGATTGTCGCCCTGGTGAAGCATCTCGAAGAACAGAACAATGAGCTTGTCAGTCTGGAAATTTCCGCCCCTTCGCTCGAAGATATCTTCCTCGAGTTGACCGGGAGAAGGTTGCGAGATTGAGCCATACCTGGGCACTTACGCTGAGCCGCATGCGCCTCGCCATGCGCAACCGCGCATTTTTGTTTTTCAGCCTCATTATGCCGATTGGGTTCCTCTTCATCTACGCGGGAATCCTCGGACGGCAGAACGGCGCGGCCATCCCCTTTCTCCTGGCTGACGTGCTGGCGCTAACGGTTATGGGCAGCTTCTGGGGGCTGAGCGTCCAACTGGTGACGTTCCGCGAGCAAGGCATCCTGCGCCGGTTCCGGGTTGCGCCCATAAGCGCCAGCGCGATGCTCGCTTCCAGCATCATTTCGAATTATGTGCTCACGATTCCTACAATCATTATTGAGTTTTATCTTTCGCGGAAGGTCTTTCACATGTCGGGGATGGGCAACCTTGTTGGAGTGTTTGTCCTGTTAACTCTCGGCATTGTTACCTTCGCGACGCTCGGATTGGTCATTTCCAGCGTCACTAACAGCATGCAAGAAACCCAGATCATCAACCAGATCATATGGTTTGCCTTCTTGTTCCTTTCCGGCGCGACCGTTCCTTTCCCGAGTCTGCCCGGGGCCGTTCAAAGAGTGGCGTATTTCCTGCCCGCAACGTATCTGGTCAGCGGCTTGCAGCAGTCCATGTCCGCGGTTGATCCTGTGGGAATCTCGGAACTTGGTCTGAATCTGGCTTCGATGATTGGCTGCACCATAATCGCTTTCCTCGTTTCTGCGCAACTGTTTCGCTGGGAGCCGGAAGCCAAGCCACCGCGCCGCGCCAAGCTTTGGGCTGCTGCCGCGATAATCCCTTTCCTTCTGCTCGGCATCTGGGAAAACAAGCACGAGCACGTGCTCGCCCGTGCAATATCGGACTATCAATCCATTGAGCGAACGTCTCCCCCGGAGACACCTGTGCGCTGAAGCGTGGTCGGGCGCTAACCATTACCGTCCATATTGGCCTCGCAGGTTAGGGAAAGAGGTCACGTCCCCAAGTCGGCATGAAACCGTGTGCTATAATTCTTTTAGCTGTTACGGAAGCACGATAACGTCTGTATGGATTTGCTGCGCGGAGAACGCCGATGGGCATGAAGCCGACTGAAAAAATATGGCATAACGGCAAGCTGATCCGATGGGAGGATGCGACCATTCACGTCCTTTCCCACGTCGTCAGCTACGCCTCCGCCGTGTTCGAAGGAGTCCGCTGCTACGAGACCAAGAATGGGCCGGCGATTTTCCGCGTGCGGGAACATTTTCAGCGCATGATCAATTCCGGCAAGGTCTATCGCATCGAATGGCCCTACACAGTAGAAGACCTATCGAACGCCGCCGCTGAAGTTGTGCGCGTCAACAAGATGAATTCGTGTTACATCCGGCCGATTGCCCTGCGTGGTTATGGTGATATCGGCGTCGGAGGGCTGAATGTGCCCACCGAGGTTTACATCGCGTGCTGGGAATGGGGCCGCTACCTGGGCCCGGAAGCGATTGAAAACGGCGTGGACGTCTGCGTCAGTTCCTGGAACCGCATGGCGCCCAATACGCTCCCGAGCATGGCCAAGGCAGCCGCCAACTACATGAATTCTCAGTTGATTCACATGGAAGCGGCGGCCAATGGCTATTCCGAAGGAATCGCGCTCGATACCAACGGTTTTGTCAGCGAAGGATCGGGAGAAAACATCTTCGTCGCGATGGATGGGGTGTTGATCACACCGCCGATGGGAGCCAGCGTTCTGCCGGGCATCACCCGAAATTCCGTGATGATGCTTTGCGAGGACCTGAAGATTCCGGTGCGCGAGCAGATGATTCCACGCGAGATGCTGTATATTGCGGACGAAGTTTTCTTCACCGGCACAGCGGCTGAAATCACGCCGCTGCGTTCGGTTGACCGCATCAAAGTAGGCAAGGGCTCGCGCGGGCCTATCACAAAGGCGCTGCAAGAAGAATTTTTCTCGATTCTCAGCGGCTCGCGGCCTGACCGCCACAACTGGCTCACGCCGGTCAGCGTGCCGCTGGGCGCCGGGACCCGTTGAGCACTGCCGGCCGCGGCAGATTCCAAAGTTTGACGCAAGCATATCCCTTCCCATAGAATCGCACCGTTCCGATCCCGAGGTCGCTTGGCCGGGGTTCACTGTTTGTTTGCTTCGGAGGCGCTTCCATGTACAACAAGCCACAGAAACTTGTAGCGGAGTTTGCCGGCACGTTTGCACTGATCTTCTTTGGCGCCGGCTCGATCTGCGCCGATCAGTTCCTCCGCACGAGCGGACAGGGAGGCCTCGGATTGCTGGGCATCGCGCTCGCGCACGGCCTGGCGATCGGCATCATGGTGACGTCGCTCGGACACATCTCCGGAGGCCACTTCAATCCGGCGGTTACGATCGGCTTCTGGGTCACTCGCAAGCTTTCAACATTTGACACACTGGCCTATTGGGTGGCTCAGCTAGGGGGCGCAGTGGCTGCGGCGTATCTCCTGCGCCGGCTTCCGTTCGATGTTTGGACGGCTGTGCAACTCGGTACGCCGGATCTGGCCAGCGGCATCACGCGCACGAACGGCATGATCTTCGAAGGTGTGATGACGTTCTTTCTCGTTCTCGTCGTTTTTGCCACTGCCGTCGACCCTCACGGTGCCTTCAGCAAGATTGCGGGCTTTGCCATTGGTCTGACGATCACGATGGGAGCGCTGTTCGGTGGCCCGTTCACCGGCGCCGCACTCAATCCTGCGCGCGCGTTCGGTCCTGCGCTGGCCGCAAATCACTGGACCAACCACGGCGTTTATTGGATTGGCCCTCTGGCGGGCGGCGTGGCCGCAGCGTGGCTGTACGACATCCTGCTCCTGACGAAAGAATAGCCAGTATTCTTTCAAGCGGCCCAAGCACTTGCAGATTCGCGCCTGGGCTTCTGCTATGATGGCGCGCGCACGCCCATGAGCACCGCTCGTATACCGCTTTTCCCGCTCAGTCTTGTTCTCTTTCCCGGGCAGGCAGTCCCTCTGCACATCTTCGAGCCTCGCTACCGCGTGATGACGCGGCATTGCATCGAAACGCGATCTCCATTCGGGATTGTGTTCGTAAATGCGGGAAACTTCGCGCAAACAGGTTGCACCGCTCTGATCGTCAAGACACTGAAGGAATACGACGATGGCCGTTCCGACATCCTTACGGTCGGACAGAAGGCCTTTCATTTGATCCGCACCCACAACGACCAAGCCTACTTCGAGGCCGACGTTGAATATCTCGATGAGGATTTTGACGGCGCCGATGCTCTCGTTTCCGAGCAGCTCGAACAACTCTACGAGCAATGCCACCGCGTCCTTTACGATGAGGAGGCGCCGCGCTTTGAAACGGAGGGCGGCATCTCCCTTGCGTATCACGTCGCATCCGAGTTGCCGCTCGATGTGGCGTTCCGGCAGACTCTCCTGGAGCTGCGCTCGGAGGTCGAACGCCAGCGGCGTCTGGTCACGCGCCTCGCGGAGTGGTACCCACAACTTAAGAAGCGCGATCGTGTCCGAGGAAAAGCGGCAGGCAACGGTCACGGCGAGTTGTAGGAGCGGCCGAAGCGTCTGCGCGCGCACCCTGGACCGCCGGCAGCATCCGTAAACCATGATCGATCGGGCCTACTTCCAATGGACGATGAATTCTGCAGCAATTTGCGGCGTGGCATATAATGAGAGTGTGAACCGCCTCAGGGGACGCAGATGACCACGAAACCCGCAACGCTCGGTGAACTGCGCAAGCTTCGGGGCTACGCGCCCGGAGCCACGCGCCGCACCGTCAAGGAAGAACTCCGCGAGAATCTATTGAAGAAGCTCGAAGCCGGCGAACCACTTTTCCCCGGCATTCACGGATACGAGGAAACCGTTTTACCGCAGATCGCCAACGCGATTCTGGCGCGCCATAATTTCATTCTTCTCGGTTTGCGAGGACAGGCCAAGAGCCGCATCCTGCGCGGTCTGGTCGATTTCCTGGACCCGGAAATTCCTTACATCGCCGGATGCCAGATTCATGACAATCCGCAAGCGCCGCTGTGCCGCTCCTGCCGGGACCTGATTGCCGAGAGCGGTGACGCTACGCCGATCGCATGGTTACCGCGCGACGCGCGCTTTGTCGAAAAACTCGCCACGCCGGACGTCACGATTGCAGATATCCTCGGCGACGTGGACCCCATCAAGGCGGCGCGCTCAGGGCGCGATTTGGGCGACGAACTCACAATTCATTACGGACTATTGCCGCGCGCCAATCGCGGCATCTTCGCCGTGAACGAGCTGCCGGATCTCGCCGGGAAAATTCAGGTTGGATTGTTCAACATCATGCAGGAAGGCGACATCCAGATTAAGGGCTACCCGGTCCGCATGCCGCTGGACGTCCTGCTGGTCTTCACCGCCAACCCCGACGATTACACGGCGCGCGGCAAGATCATTACGCCGCTCAAGGACCGCATCGGCTCGGAAATTCGCACGCATTATCCCGCGACCGTCGAGGAAGGCATCGCCATCACCGCACAGGAAGCCTGGGTGGCGCGTGACGGCGGGCGGACGGACGTTGACATCCCTGGCTACATCCGCGAAGTCATCGAACAGATTGCGTTCCTCGCGCGAGAAGACAAGCGCATTGACCGCCGCTCGGGCGTAAGCCAGCGTTTGCCGATTGCGTGTCTCGAAAGCGTGGTCAGCAGCTCGGAGCAGCGGGCCGTTCGCAACCGTGAGGCGCGCTCGGCGGCGCGTATTGCCGACGTTTACGCCGCGCTACCGGCTATCACCGGAAAGATGGAGCTTGAATACGAGGGTGAACTCAAGGGCGCGGAAAATATTGCGCGCGAACTCATTCGCGGCGCTGTGGGCAAAGTTTTCAGCAAGCACCTGGAAGGCGCGAATCTCCAGCCGGTCGTGCAGTGGTTTGAACTGGGCGGCGAACTGAAAGTGCCGGAGAGCGCCCCTGCCTCGGAAGCGCTGACGCAGCTCAAACGGATTCAAGGACTGATGGAGCATATCGAACGCGTGGGCGTCGACGGCCGCAGCGGTCCTGCCGGGATGGCTGCCGCCGCGGAGTTCATCCTCGAAGGACTCTGGGCGCACAAACGCATCAGCCGCAACGAGGAGCGCGGATTCCACGCAGAACGTCCGAAAGCGCCGGAACCACGCGAACAATTTCCGCGTCCGCCGCGGCGTCAGTTCAATTAAGAACCGGTGAGCGAGGAGATGCCGTGAAATACATCCGCTACACAAAATATACGGGCGAGCCGGGCGGCGGAGTGGACCTGCAGGAACTCGTCAAGCACCTCTCCGATTTTTTCCTGCAGAGCGGCTTCGAATCACAGTTCTACGGCATCTCGGAGATGGACCCGGAAAAATCGATGGAGGCGCTGCGCCAGGCCATCCAGCGCGCGCTGGAAGAGGGCGATCTGCTTCCTGACCAGCAGATGCAGGACCTGCTCGACGGCACGCCTGAACAGCAGGAAGCCAAGATGAAGGAGTTGATCGACCAGTTGATGGAACGTCTGATGGAGGAAGGTTACGTCACCGGCCAGCCGCAAGTGACCGCCCCGCCGGAAAAGACGCCGCGCGGACAAGTGGGGCAGGGCCGTGAACGGGACGCCCAGGCGCGATTTGAAATCACCGACAAGACGATCGATTTTCTCGGCTTCAAGACGTTGAAGGACCTGATGGCGTCGCTGGGAAAAAGCAGCTTTGGCCGTCACGACACGCGCGACCTCTCCACCGGTGTGGAATCCGGAGGCGTTTCGCGCGCCTATGAATTTGGAGACACCCTGAATCTGGACATCAGCGCAACTCTATTCAACGCCGTACGCCGCGAGGGCGCACGTGTTCCCATCGAGCTCGACTATCCTGATCTCATGGTGCACCAGACCGAATACCAGAGCTCCTGCGCCACCGTGCTGATGCTCGACTGCAGCCACAGCATGATTCTGTACGGCGAGGACCGCTTCACGCCCGCGAAAAAAGTGGCGCTGGCGCTCTCGCACCTGATCCGCACTCAGTTTCCCGGCGATTCGCTTCATTTGGTGCTGTTCCACGACTCGGCCGAAGAGATGCCGCTGGGCGAGCTGGCCCGCGTGCAGGTCGGCCCGTACTACACGAACACGCGCGAGGGCCTGCGGCTCGCGCGGCGCATCCTCTCCCGACAGAAAAAAGACATGAAGCAGATTGTCATGATCACGGACGGAAAACCCTCCGCGCTGACGCTCGAGGACGGGCGAATCTACAAGAACGCGTTCGGGCTCGATCCTTTGGTGGTGACGCAGACGCTCGAAGAAGTCGGCCGCTGCCGCCGCTCGGGAATCCTGATCAACACGTTTATGCTTGCAAGCGATCACAGCCTCATTCAGTTCGTGCAGAAAGTGACGGAACTGTGCCGCGGCAAAGCCTACTTCACCACGCCCTACACTCTCGGCCAATACCTGCTGATGGACTACATGCAAAAAAAGACTCGCCACATTCATTAGCGGTCTGGCTTGGTCCAGTAGCACAGGCTTCAGCCTGTGTGGGTCTGATTCCTAAGCGCCAAATGCGCACAGACTGAAGTCTGCGCTACGTTCCTTATCGGTTGCCTTCTTCGAGAAAATCCTTTTTGTGTTTGGAAGGTTTGTGGCGCTTGTCAGGAATGACGCGTCCCGCGGGAGGCGGTCCGGCCAGTTCGCGTGCGCGTCGCCGCGCTTCGCTTCCTGCGGAGAATTTCGACGGCCTGCGTTTGCTCTTTGCCACGATCCCTACAATACGTGATGTCTGAGTCCTGGAAAGTGTAACACTAAAAGTTTTTCACAAATATTTCATGAAGCCCGGCTCTACGATGGAGAAGTTGGTACAAGGACAAGAAAGCGCGTCTCAATCGCGGCGGGCAGAGGATGCGGCGGTGAGGTATTCGACGAGTTCGAACACCTTGGGGCTGGTGCAGACTTCGTAGTAGGCGCGAGAACCCGCGGAACCGATGCTGCCATCGGGCAGCAACTGGCGGACGAAACCGCGGCGAATCAGAACGGGTTCGAGGCCTTCACCGACAGGAGTTTCTCCCAAATAAAAAGTGGCGCGTTCCTTGCCCCAGGGCATCACGCAATCGGCTTCTATCGCCGTCAGTGCGATTTCTTCCTGCAATTTCTGAAAGCCCTCATCGTTCAATTCCACGCCGTTCAGATTGAAGCGAATCAGGAATTCGTCCGCTTCATCTTCGGCCACGCCTTCCATCATGGTCTGGAACAGGAAGAGACGAAACAGCGAGGAGTTCTGCGAGAGCAGGCGCTTTGCGGCCTTCGAACAGCTGGACAGCCGGTCGGACAAGTTTAGTGCCCGGGAGATCATGATGCGCGAGTCCGTTTCCATCCAGTAAGTCGGCGCGGATCCCTGGTAGGCGATGCCAACGCCCAGCTCAAGGCGCGGCAGGTCGCTGGATTCAGATCGTTCATTGTAGGCGAGCGAGACAGCGAGAATCTGGCGGGCGAGCGCGCAGGCCTTCGAGACGGCGCGTTGCTGCGTGCGGTTGGATTCCGTCTCGAAAATGGCCAGCACCAGCGCATCTCCCTCGATGAACACTTTCGCCGCGCCATAGCGGTCGAGAATGCGCTTCACCGGCTCATAGAAATTCAGGCTGAACAGGGACGCGGGATTGAGTCCGCGGGCCAGCAAATCATGGGTAATTTTCGTCGAGCCGCGCACATCGGCCTTGATGATCGTATGGGAAAGAACTCTGTCTTCGGCGGGCCGCGCTTCCTCCGGCAGGATAAATTCATACAAGGTGTTGTTCAGGTCCGACAGTTCACGCGTGCGTTCGTTGCGCACCAGGTTGACGCGCTCCATCGCCGCTGTCAGCCGCTCGTAATTGCGAATGTCGCGACGCAGGCGCATGAAATCCTCCGCGAAACGGAGCGCGACGGCGCGCACCTCTTCGCGAGGCGTTCGGCGAATCTTCTTGGCCAGCTCGTCGATGCGCTGCATCGAAAACTGGCGCGCGGGAAACTGCTTGAGGATGTCCTCGACGCGCTTGCATTCCTCGCGTGAGACCAGCGCCTTTTTCAACTGCTGCAAGTGGATCGGCGGACAGTAATCGTGGCAGATGTTCCGCAACTGGTAGCTGGCCAGAACGTGAATGAGCAAATCGCGCTGTTCGAGCCGCGCCACCCATTCCTCCAGCAATCGTGCGCGCG
>JBGPXQ010000194.1:0-5222 GCA_041492805.1 Terriglobia bacterium
CACGTGCGTGTCTACGACAATCCCCGAGGCGATGCCGTAAGCGGTGCCGAGCACGACGTTGGCCGTCTTGCGCGCCACGCCCGGCAGCGTGAGTAATTCGTCCATCGTCCGCGGCACTTTGCCGCTGAACTCTTCGATGATTTTCTTGCTGGCTCCCATGATGGATTTCGTCTTGTTGCGGAAAAATCCGGTCGGCCGGATGTCCTGCTCAAGATCACGGGGGTTGGCGTAAGCGAACGCCTCCGGCGCGGGATATTTTTGGAAAAGAGTGCTGGTCACCTGGTTGACGCGCTCATCCGTGCACTGCGCCGAAAGAATTGTCGCGATCAGCAAATGAAAAGGATTGTCGTGCCGCAGCGCACAGGTGACGTCCGGATAAGCTTCGTCGAGCTTGGTAAGAATCGCGCGCACGCGCCGCGCATCGGTGCCGCGCGGCTTTCTGTTCTTCGCAGATTTTCTTGTCTTGCCTTTCTTCTTCATCGGATTTCGCCCGCCGCCGGCCCAAAACTATAACACAAGCGGAACCGGGCATGATTTGGGCGCCTCCGCCATCTCAACACGGCCCGCCAATCGCGTGAAGGCTGTCCCGACTTGTGGGATGATTGTGGGTTCGCGAAACAGCATTGCCAGTGTTGGAAATCGCGAGTCTCCTAAGAAACACATTGCATCTCCCGATACGCGTATGAGTCGATCGCAGGAAGCGGAAGCCGGTGAAACCAGCCAAGCCGACGCCACGGGGGACCCCGCCGGCGAACGGCCGCGGCTACCGGTCGTCCTGCGAGCGCTGCGCCATCGCAACTTCCAGTTTTTTTTCGCCGGGCAATTAATCTCTCTGGTGGGAACGTGGATGCAGAACGTGGCGCAAGCCTGGCTCGTTTACCGGCTGACAGGCTCGTCCTTGCTGCTCGGAACGGTCGGATTCGCGAGCCAGATTCCGGTTTTCTTACTCGCAACGGTCGGTGGAACGCTAGCGGACCGCCATAACCGTCATCGCATCGTCATCGCCACGCAGGCGACTTCCATGATCCTGGCGCTGATCCTCTCCGCTCTGAATTTGTTGGGCCATATTCAAGTGTGGGAAATCATGGTGCTCGCATCGCTGCTCGGCGTGGTGAACGCATTCGACATCCCCGCGCGCCAGGCGTTTCTCGTGGACATGGTTGGCAAGGAAGACCTGATCAACGCGATCGCCTTGAACTCCTCGATGTTTAACGGCGCGCGCGTGATCGGCCCTGCGGTCGCCGGCATCCTGGTGGCCGCCATCGGGGAGGGCTGGTGCTTTTTCGTCAACGGGATCAGCTACATCGCAGTCATTGCCGGACTGCTGATGATGAAGCTCGGGCGCCTGCCGGTCGCCGAGCGAAGCACCTCGCCCTTCGACCATGCGGTGGAGGGATTTCGCTTCGTGCGCCGAACCGCTCCCATCCTGGCCCTTTTGCTCTTGATCGGGTTGGTCAGCCTGGTGGCGACACCATACACCGTGCTGATGCCGGTTTTCGCGGGCGAAGTTTTTCACCGAGGAGCGCGAGCGCTCGGCTGGCTCATGGGCGCGACCGGTGCGGGTGCGCTGCTTGGGGCGCTCGTCCTGGCGATGAAAGCAGGCTTACGCGGGCTTGGCCGCTGGGTGGCGTTCGCGTCGGCAGGATTCGGGCTGAGCTTGGTCCTGTTCGCCTCTTCACGGTGGTTCTGGCTTTCGTTTGCCCTGCTGGTGCCCGCGGGCTTTGCCATGATGCTGCAAATGTCCGCGTCAAACACCCTCATTCAGGCCATGGTGCCAGATCGGCTGCGCGGGCGCGTCATGGCCGTCTATTCGATGATGTACATGGGCATGGCGCCGCTGGGAGCGCTCTTTGCTGGCGTGGTGGCGCATCGCATCGGCGCTCCCTGGACCGTCGCGATTGGGGGCGTGGGTTGCATGGTCGGTTCAGCCATCTTTTCGCTGCGGCTGCCCGTGTTTCGCGGCGAAGCGCGGGAACTCATCATCGCGCAAGGATTAGCCGGTGGGGAGCCGCCGGGCGCGATGACGCCGCGTGACACTTAGGAGGGTGAAGAGACTTGGCAATTGAACGGGACCCTGGAAATCACAATTACGATTCCACGCGCACGCCTTTCCAGAATGCGATGTGATTCTTGATCTCTCGCGCTTCGGCCTTCGGATCTGCGTAGAACCAGGCGGCATCGCGGTTTCGTTCTCCATTCACTTCCACGTCGTGATAGCTCGCAGTCCCTTTCCACGGGCAGACCGTGTGCGATTCGCTTGGTTTCAAATATTCGAAGCGGACTGAATCGGAGGGAAAGTAATGGTTTCTTTCGATCACGATGGTGTGATCGCTCTCGGCGAGCACCACGCCCTTCCAGACGGCTTTGGCCACAGTTCAATTCCCTCGTTCATCGATTCTACGCGGCGACCCACAGATTCTGCGCGAAGGGCCACTCCACATCCACCCACTGCGCCTCACAACGGAATCCCGTTCGCTGCGCCATTTGGACCAATTCTTCGCGGTTGAATTTCTGCGAGTTCTCGGTCCAAATCGTCTCACCCTTCCGGAAGGTAGCTGTACAACCGGCCATGGGAATTCGCACGACTTGATCACTTGTGGAACGCAAATGCATTTCAATTCGCCGTTCGGCTTCGTTGTAGCGGACGGCGTGCTCGAACTGCGCAAGATCGAAATTCGCGTCGAGTTCGCGGTTGATTCGCGCCAGCAGATTCAAATTGAACGCGGCAGTAACACCGGCAGGATCGTCATAGGCGAGGAGCAATTCATGGATCCCCTTTTCCAAATCCGCCGAGAGCAGCAGCGTGTCGCCCCGCTGGAGAATCTGCCGCACTTCGCGGAGAAATTCCTCGCCCGCCGGACGGTCGAAATTTCCGATATTGCTGCCCAGAAACAGGACAAACAAGCGCTCGCCGCCCCGGCGCCTCGCGGCCACTTCGAGCAGGCCATCGAGATAGGCGCGTTCAAATCCAACCACGCTGACCGCGCGGATGCCGCTGAGTTCCCGCTCGCAGAGATCAAGTGCGCTGCGCGAAATGTCAATCGGATAGTAATTGACCGGCTGGCGCCGCGAAAGGGCCTCCAGGATCAATCGCGTCTTCTTTCCGGTGCCGCTGCCGAGTTCCGCTACAACGACCGGCAACGGCAAGCGTTCGATCACTTCCGTCGAACAGCGCTCGAGCAGGCGCTGACAGGCCCGAGTCAGGCCGTACTCCGGCAACAGGCAGATGACTTCGAAGAGCGCGGAGCCGATTTCGTCATAGAAGTATTTCGACGGCAGCTCTTTTTGTCCGGGCTTTCGCAGGCCGGCACGCACTTCAGCGGCGAAGTCGGCGAGGGCGACGCCAGAGATGCCTTGGGTGACCATTCGAGGAGCGGCCATTCTCTATGCCTCCACGCAGCGGAACTTGGCGTACACATACGAATAATGGGGCTGAAACCAGTTGCGGAAGGAGCGGCGCAACATGCACGCAGCCGTGCGGGGCGATCCGCCCTTCATCACGAAGTGATTCCCGTCGAAGAAATCCGCAGAGTAACCCGGATAAAACGGGAACCGCTCAAATCCGGGAAAGGGGCCGAACGGAGTCGAAGTCCATTCCCATCCGTTGCCGATCAGATCGGCGACACCAAAGGCGCTGGCGCCCGCCGGATGCGCTCCAACGGGCGAAGGATCCCATTGCTTAAAATCGAAGTTGCCGTGGCGGGATGCCGGAATCTCTTCGCCCCACGGAAACGACCGCTCGGTACCTTGCGCCGTTCCGAATGCAGCACGGTGCCACTGCGCTTCGGTAGGAAGCAGCTTTCCCTTCCAACGCGCGTAGGCGGAGGCCTCCGCATAGCTCAGGTAAACCGGCCACGCCCGAGGCAACGAAACATTCGCGAACATGGCGCGGTATTCCCAATTCTCGCCGCGGGGCACCCAGAAGAGCGGGTGGGAAATTCCCCGCGACTCCTTCCATTTCCAATCTTCTACGGGCCAAAGAGAGGGATCTTGATAACCGCCGGCGAGCATGAACTCGAGGAACTGGCCATTGGTGACGGGGAATGCGTCGATCGCGAATTCAGGCACCTCCACGCGAAGCTCTTCAAATTCGTTGTCCCACCCGAAGAATTCTGCGTTGCGGGAGTGGCCCAGCGTCGCGTTTCCTGCAGGAATGACGACTGTGCGAGGCGCCGGCGCGGGTGAGGCAAAATCCAGTGCCGAAGCTTGTGGAATTTTCTTCTCGAGAGGCAACTGGTGCAGCAAATACGCCAGCGTTTCCGCATGCATCAGCCGGTGTTCGATGGCGACGTGCAATAGCGTGCCGTTCGCCAGGAGCGGACGCGAGGGATCCGAGGCAAAGGGCTCACGGAGGCATTCGTCCAGCCGCTCGCGGATGCCGGCCTTGTACTCTTGAATAGCCGCCACCGGCGGCCAGTCCGAGGGCACGTCGTTAGGCAATTTGCCATCGGTAGGGTCGATCCCGAAGGAAAACAACTTGTCGAATGCCGCGTGGAACGGCGCGATGCTGCATGCGCCCCGGCAGATCAGGTTCCAGTCGAAAGCTTCCAGGTGACCGAGATAGAAGATGAGGCGGTGGCGCTCGGGGATCGGCCGATCATAGATGGCGTTCGGCCGTACCAGAGGGAAAATGGCATCGGTCTTCGCGCGGGCGTCAGCAAGCCGCTTCAGGAGCGAAGGGAGAAAGCTCTGCCTTGTTTGTGCCGACGTTGCCATGGGTGTCTGCCTCTGGAGAGGGTGGAGGGCTACCTTGTACCCCGATTCGGATTCGGATGGCAAGCGCTTTCGCTCAGCTTCACCTAACCTTAGATGCCTCAGCCGGCTACGGGTTTCTTATTTCCGGGCAGTGCAAGCGCATCATCTTGTTCGGGTCCGTTTGACTTGCCGGAGCCGGGCAACGTAAGATGCGCTCGCAGTCGATGCGCCTCGATCATGATTGGCCAGAGCATTTCCCACTATCGAATTCTGGAGAAGCTGGGTGGCGGCGGCATGGGTGTGGTCTATAAGGCTGAAGACACCCGCCTCGGACGCAACGTCGCGCTGAAATTCCTGCCGGACGAGATGGTCAGAGACCAGCAGTCGCTCGAACGCTTCCAGCGGGAAGCTCGCGCCGCCTCCGCGTTGAATCATCCGAACATCTGCACGATCTACGACGTCGGGGAGCACCAAGGACGGCCGTTTCTCGCCATGGAATTGCTCGAGGGCGATACGCTTCGCCACCG
>JBGPXQ010000207.1:0-4915 GCA_041492805.1 Terriglobia bacterium
CCCCACCGACGCAAGCTGGTAGCGCCGCTGCCATTCCTGCGGAAGCTGCGAGAGCAAGCGCCGGCGCGCCGGTTCCGCACCGGGAGTTTCCACCAGGGTTATTGCCTCGCGGCGCGCGAGTTCGAGCAACTCGAAGTCGCGAAGCGGATTCGCAATATGGAAACCAAGCTGTCCATGTTGCCGCGTGCCGAAGAATTCGCCCGGGCCCCGCAGTTTCAAATCGGTTTCAGCGATCTCAAACCCGTTGGTCGTGCGCACCATCGTCTCGAGGCGCGCGCGCGCATCCTCGCCCGGAGTCTTGGGCGCGATCAGAATGCACGTGCCTTTTTCACCGCCACGGCCAATGCGCCCCCGCAGCTGATGAAGCTGTGAGAGGCCGAATCGTTCGGCGTGCTCGATCACCATAACGGTCGCATTCGGGACGTCCACACCGACTTCTATCACTGTGGTCGTCACCAGGATATCGATCTCGCGGCGGCGGAAACGTTCCATGACGTCTTCTTTTTCATCGCTTTTCATGCGGCCATGAAGCAGGCCGAGCTTCCGTTCTGGAAAGACTGTCTTTTGCAGGCGCTCGTATTCCACGATGGCTGCTTTAAGCGAGCGCTGCGATTCCACCGACTTCGACTGCTCAATCACCGGATAGACAACGTAGGCCTGCCGCCCTGAGGCAATTTCGCGCCGGAGAAATTCCCACACGCCCGGCAGATGCGCTTCCGACGACCACCGTGTTTCGATGGGCACGCGGCCGGGCGGCATCTGGTCGATCACGGAGATGTCAAGATCGCCGTAGAGCGTGAGCGAAAGCGTGCGGGGAATGGGAGTAGCCGTCATCACGAGCACGTCGGGTGCAGCGGCCTTCTCCATCAATTCCTTGCGCTGCAGCACGCCGAAGCGGTGCTGCTCGTCCACAATCACCAGGCCCAGCCGCGCGAATTCCACTTGCGGCTCCAGCAGAGCATGCGTGCCTGCGATGAGCTGCGCGGCGCCGGATCGTATGCGCTCCAGCGCCGCCTTTTTCTCCGCAGGCTTCATCCCACTGATTAGCAGGTCCACGGCGTAACCCGCGCGCGAAAATATTTTCCGTGCGGCGAGGTAGTGCTGCACCGCAAGAATTTCAGTCGGCGCCATGAGCACCACCTGGCAGCCATTTTCAATCACAATGGTTGCCGCTTCGAGCGCCACGATCGTCTTCCCGCTTCCGACGTCGCCCTGCAGCAGGCGGTTCATCGGCACGGGGCGCTCCAGGTCCGCGGCAATTTCACCGAGGGCGCGCTTCTGCGCCTCGGTGGGCTTGAAGGGCAGCACGCGTTTGATCGCCTCGCGGATGCCCGGCTCGCGCACGCGAAATGCGATGCCCGGCTGTTGCTGCGCCGCCTTCCGCCGCATCGCGACGCTCAACTGGTAAAAAAAAAACTCTTCGAAAATCAGACGCTGGTGCGCCTGCGAACGGAACGAATTCAATGCTTCGACAGATTCCGTCTGGGGCGGAAAATGGACAAACTGGATCGCGTCGCCCCGCGAGGGAAACTTGTACCGGGCGAGGAGCTCCGCTGGCAACGGATCGGGAAGCGTCCCCCCGAGATTTTCAAGCGCCGTATAGACGATCCGCCGCATCATCCGCGAGCTGATGCCGCCGATCGCTTCATAAATCGGGACGATGCGGCCGACTTCGGTCGAGTCCGATTCCCCAGAACCCAGCAGTTCATACTCCGGATTGATCATCTCAATCCGGCCCGGCCTGTAAGGGTCGACGTCCGCCTTCCCGTGAAGGACGATCCTCTGGCCAGGCTTGAATCGCGCGTCGAGGTAGCTGCCGTGAAAAAACTTACAGAAAAGCGAGCCGCTATCGTCCCGGACAACCAGATGAAACACGCCGCCCCGAGCCCGCGTATAGCGCACGAGGCTGCCGCTCAAGACTTGCGCCTGCACGGTGTAGACCTGTCCCGGCACGATCTCGCGGATCTTCGCGAACTGGACGCGGTCCTCATACCGGAAGGGCAGGTAACCGAGCAGGTCCTCGAACGTGCGGATGTCGCGCTTCGCAAGCAACTCCGCGCGGCGCGGCCCCACACCCTTGAGGTACATCACGTCGGTTGCTGGCGTAACGCGCATCCATTATTCCGGCGGGCTCCAAGTGGAGCCCGCACCCATTCTTTATATCACCGCACGCCTGTTTGCGCCGAGGCTTGCAATCGCACGCGGCATGCGAAAAGATGGATCGTTATTCTGGCGGGCTCCACGCCCCGGCCTGGCCGGGGCGTTCAGCGTAAGAGTAGAGCACGCGTCGGTTTTACGGCGAGCTCCAAGTAGAGCCCGCGCCCCTCTGCCTGGACAGCAGGAGGCATGTTTGTCGCAAGAGCGGCTCGACGGGAAAGACAAGAAAGTTCTGCTGATTTGGATTCTCGCGGGCCTGCTCGGTGCGGGCGTGGCGTACAAATATTTTTTCCAGGCTTTCCCCGAAGCTTCCGTCGAATTCAAAGTTTCGCGCGCGGCGGCGCTCGAACAGGCCAGACAATTCGCGATTGCGCAGGGCGCGCAACTCGACGGGTACGAGTCGAGCATCGTTTTTGACGTCGACGAAACAGCAAAGACCTACCTGGAACGTGAAGTAGGCCTCAAACAAGCCAACCGGGTGATGACGAACGATGTCCACATCTGGTACTGGCAAACGCGTTTCTTCCGCCCGCTGCAGAAGGAAGAATTCGACGTGCGCGTCGACCCAGGCGGAAGCGTCGCCGGCTATACGCACGAACTGGAGGAGACCGCTCCCGGCGCGCGGCTCGAACGGGCTGCGGCGCAAACCGCCGCCGAATCTTTTCTGCGCGACGCCTTGCACGCGGACCTCTCCCGTTATGAATTTCGCGAGCAGGAAGCGAATTTCACGGAGCGGCCCAATCGCCGCGACTGGAGCTTCTCCTGGGAACAGCGCGGATTTCACGCCAAGGATGCGCCGTACCGGCTGAGCGTGACGCTTGCCGGGGACCGCGTCGATGGGTATGCGGAATTCCTGAAAGTGCCCGAAGCGTGGAACCTCAGCTACAAGCGACTTCGCTCGTCAAATAATCTCCTCGAATATATCGCGCTGATTCCCTACGCATTTTTGCTCGGTGGTTGTCTCTACGTCATTTTCTCACTGGGACACAACGGTTTGCTCGAGTGGCGCGGAGGCTTGGCGCTTGGCGCATTCCTGACGGTGTTGTTTTTCATCATGACGATGAATCAGTGGCCCCTCGACCGCGCCGCATACGACACGAATACGCCCTATTCCAGCTTTTTTTTGAGCCAGGTCGGCCAGGCCGCCTTGCTCAGCATCGTCAGCGCGTTGCTGGTCGTGCTCGCCGTTGTGCCGGGAGAGCCGCTCTATCGCGTTTTGCAACCCGGCAAGATCCGGCTGGATGTGGGATTTCGGCTCCCCGGAATTCGCACTAAGGAATTTTTCCGCGCGAACGTGATCGGAATTTGCCTGGCTGCGGCGCACATTGGTTACATCACGGTTTTCTATATCGTGAGCGAAAAGCTCGGCGCGTGGGCGCCACAGGACCTGAATTACACCGGCGTCGTCAGCACCTGGCTGCCCTGGGTGTACCCCCTGACGATTGGAATCTATGCGGCCACGAGCGAAGAATTTCTGTTCCGCCTGTTCGCGATTCCGTATCTGTTGCGCGCGACCAGGTCGAAATTCCTGGCCGTCGTGCTGCCCGCGTTCGCATGGGGATTTCTGCACAGCAACTACCCGCAAGAGCCTGCCTATATTCGCGGCATCGAAGTCGGCCTGATCGGTATCGTCGCGGGGCTCGTGATGCTGCGCTGGGGAATCTGGGCTACGTTGATCTGGCACTACACCGTGGACGCATTCCTCATCAGCACATCTTTGCTGCGGTCGGAAGGAGCGTATCTCCGCATTTCCGGGGCGATTGTTGGTGGGGCCGCATTGATTCCGCTGGCCATCGCGGCGATTTCCTTTTTGTCGCGGGGGGGATTTGAGACGGATGACGCACTTCTGAACGTCGCTCGGCCTCTCATCACTCCGCCGAGGGATGCGGTGGCGGCGCAAGAAACCATGCCTGAAAGAGCATTCGAAAGCGCCGCCACGGAAGATTCGTCGGGATATGCGGCAATGTCTTCACGCACGCTCGCCGTACTCGCTGTTTGCGGCGTACTGGGCGTCGCGCTGCTCGTGGGCGTCAAGCGCGAAGCCATCGGAGATTTCGTGCGTTTCGACATCCATGCGAGTGAAGCCACAGCCCGCGCGGACCAGGTCCTGCGCGATAACAAACTCGACCCCACAAGCTACCGGCACGCCGCAACAATCACCTATACATTCGACGGGTATACCAACGAATATTTGCGGCGTACCATCGGCATCGCCGCCGCAAACCGTATTTACCGTGACCAGGTTCCCTCCGCCTTCTGGACGATCCGGTACTTCCGCGATTCGCAGAATGAAGAGTACATGGTCGTTTTGCGGACTGATGGCTCGCTGCATTCGCTCCACCACACGCTCGATGAGAAGGCCCCGGGCGCGAATCTGACCAAGGAGGATGCCCTGTCGCGCGCGGAGGCTTACCTGCGCGATCAGAAGAAAACCGATCTCTCATCGTGGAATTTGGTCGAGACCAACACCGACAAGCGCCCTGCGAGAACCGACCACACGTTCATCTGGGAGCAGAAGGCCGCACTCGATGCGGCGTCAGGACAACCGGGAGCACACGTTCGCATGCAAGTGCAAATGCAGGGCGACGAGGTCTCCGGTTACCGCGTGTTCATCAAGATTCCCGAGGCGTGGCGCGATGCGGAAAGCCGCACCACGGCGGCGCAAATCGTACAAACATTCGGCAGGGTGCTTCTTATTGGTGGCGCGGCGATCACGGTGCTGGTCATCTTCATGCGCAATCTGAAACATCCGGAAATC
>JBGPXQ010000049.1:0-11373 GCA_041492805.1 Terriglobia bacterium
ACAAGTAACAACGTATTCGGAAAGGCGTCAAAAAGGACAATCGCGGCCTCCCGCATCAGCACTATGATCTCAGCCTGCGCTTCTGTGAAGCCCTTTGAAACTAGGACTTGTAGTTGTTCAGCTAGGCTCATCTACAAAATAGCATACATGTATGTACTTTGTGATGTCAATAGTTAATTTCATATACGCCAAGGCGCATTTACATATATAATTTGTAGAAGAAAATGTGCCAGTCGCTAGAGCTTCTGACATAACGAAATCACTCGGTCCGCCTATCAACCTGGTCTTCCTCCTTCCCATCATGCTTATCATCATGATGATGTTCGTTGTGCTTGTGCTGTCTCAGCCAATCGAACTCGTGGTCATCATGCTGCTCACGATTGGAACCCGCGAAGAAGTTTTATACGCACAAGGAACCATCGAAAACATCATGCTGAGGTAAAGCGGACCATCGTTTCGATGACGCCGGAAGAGAAGGCCGAAGTCCGTCGAACACCGGATGAAAAGTTGCCCACAAAAAGCGGAACGTGGATTTGGCGCAGCAATCGTATGAGAACCCCCGACCCTCTGCTTAGAAGGCAGACGCTCTTTCCGACTGAGCTACGGGCGCGTATGAACACATTTTAACGGTGAAACCGCTGGGCGGCGAGGAAATTTCCAGTGCGTCAAGACCGCTTGGACCACTCCGTAGGGGCAGGATCGTGACGTAACGCCTGCCCCGCATCGAGTGCCCCGTTTTGCTGCAATTTCCGAGCGGGCTGCAAAACTGTGAAACATACTTTCCCGTGGAGTCGTCTACAATAGGAGTGTGAACGAAACGTGGTTCCCGATTGTCTGTTCGCAGAACCGATCGGGTGGAGGCAACGGGCCATGCAGCGCGTAGTGGTATTTTTTGTGACAGCAATATTTCTGTGTTCGTCGATGGTTGCGAGAGGGCAACAGGCTTCCCTTGTGCCTTCAAAGTCAGAAGATCAAGTGGCCGCGAGTCCCGCGCAGGATTGCGGCAGTTATTTCGACTCATTGCAGGAAGCTAGGCGGACCGTGGAACGAAACCGGCGCCCCCTCGCGCAGCAAGCAGATTCGGGCAGCGCGCCGGAGATGAATGGCGGGGGTTCACGGCCAGTTGATTTGCAGCAGGATCTAAGGATCATGGAGCAAAAAAGGATGGAGCTAATTCAGTGCGCGCTCGGGAAAAATGGGTTGAGCGCGGGGCGAGATCCATCAACAAGCTGTTCCAGCGAGCAGATCTTGAATTTCCAGATGAGTCATGATGGAGAGCCGGAGCGCGAAGTTCCGATCTGGCACATGCCGGGCAACACTGCCTTTTTCTATGAGTCTGGAATGACGATCGATGCCGACGGTGCGCCAAATGCCTACCATCCTGACAATATGGGCCTCGATGATCTCGCGAATGCGGGGTCACCGGGGAATTGGCAAGGGTTGGCTAAGAATCAAGAAGGAGAACCCTTCGTGCAAGGCCCGAATGATCCTTTTCCCGGCTATTATGTTTCCGCAACTGCGCTTACCGACCGAACAAAGCCGATGAACGATCCTGCGCACTACGTCGATTCAACCAAAATCCCTTACGTTGTGCTGCCGGGCGGCATGGCGCGCGAGATTGGCGCGCGCCCGGGAGATTTCGCCTTCGTATTTAATCAGCGGAATGACAGGAGTTCATACGCGATCTTTGGTGATGTCGGACCATCCGACAGGATTGGCGAAGGCTCGATGGCGCTGGCAGAAAATCTTGGGATCCGCTCTGATGCACGTAGAGGCGGTGCGCGGGGAGGCATCCTGTATCTCATTTTTCCAGGGTCGGGAAACGGCCGGCCCAGGCCGGTCGAGGAGATCAATGCCGAATCGGAGAAATTACTCCAAGCCTGGGGAGCAACTTCTCAGTTGACCGCTTGCATGTTCCAGGGCCCCGCACGTCCGTACGCGGGAAACGAGAGCACAAATTGAAACGCAGACTCGAAGATCGGGAGAAGCCGATGAAGGGAAAACTATTGCGAGAACAACTTACGAACCTTCTTTCGGGCCGCGGCGCGCATCTCGATTGGAAGGCCGCGTTTGCCGGGATTCCTCCAAAGCTCCGAGGAGTCCGTCCCAACGGTATGCCTCATTCGGTCTGGGAATTGCTGGAGCACATGCGAATCGGGCAGTGGGACATCCTCGAATTCTCGCGCGACCCGAAACATATCTCGCCTGATTGGCCTGCCGGGTACTGGCCAGAAAGCTCAGAACCGCCGAATGCGAAGGCGTGGGAGAAAAGCCTGAAAATGTTTGCCCGCGATCTTGCGCTGATGAAAAAGTTGGTGGCGAATCCCAGGACAAATCTCTTTGCCCGGATTCCGCACGGCACGGGACAAACGATTCTTCGCGAAGCCCTTCTCGTCGCCGACCACAATGCGTACCACCTCGGCCAAGTCGTTTTTCTTCGCCGTCTTCTCGGCGCTTGGAAGCGAAGCTAACCTCTTGCTCGCGCTCGCGGATTATTCCAGGTACGCGCCAAGCCATTCGAAAAATGACTTGTACCAGAGCTGGCTGTTTTGCGGCTTCAGAATCCAGTGTCCTTCATCGGGGTAGACCATCAACTTGGAGGGCACGCCCTGCCGTTGCAGTGCGGTAAAGAGTTCGAGGCTCTGCGTGCAGGGCACCCGGTAGTCGAGTTCGCCGCAAATCACCAGTGTCGGCGTCTTGTATTTGCCCAGATCACCCGCAAATGTGCTCGGCGACCACTTGCGGTAGCTTTCGGGGTTGCTCCACGGCGTTCCTGCCATGTCGTGCTCTTCGAACCAGAGTTCCTCCGTAGCGCCGTACATTCCGCGTTTGTCATACACGCCCGCGTGGCTGATGAGCGCCTTAAACCGTCCGGTGTGCGTCGCGATCCAGTCCACCATGTAGCCGCCATAGGAGCCGCCCGCCGCGGCCACGCGGCTTGCGTCCACAAACGGATACTTTGCGAGCACGAAATCCACGCCCTTCATCAGGTCTTCGTAGGCCTTCCCGCCCCAGTCGTCCGTGACCTCGTCGGTGAACTTCTGCCCGTAACCCATTGACCCGCGCGGATTGATCATCACGGCAACATAGCCGGGAGCAGCAAACAATTCTTCATTCCAGCGATAGCCCCAGGAATCGGTCCACAAATCCTGTGGACCGCCATGAATCAGCAACAGCAGCGGATATTTCCTCGACGCGTCGAAATGCGGCGGGCGAATCAGCATGCCATGCACGCGCGCGCCGCCCGCGCCTTCATACCAGAAAGACTCGGGCGGGTTGATGTCGAGCGAAGCCAAACGCGCGGAATTGTGATGCGATAGCTGTTGCGCGCCAATGCCGTCGGAACGCGCCGTAAATACTTCCGCCGGCATCGTCAGGCTCGAACGCAGAAACGCGAAGACGCAACCGTCCGCGGAAATAGAAAGAGCTTCGTTATGTGTTTCTTTCAAGATTTCGCGCGGCGCGCTGTCTTCGGTAGCTGCGATTTCGTAGACGGGTTTCTCGCCCTCATTCTCAGCGGTGAAGTAAATCCGCTTGCTGTCCGCGGACCAATCGATTTCATCCACGCTGCGGTCAAACGATTCCGCCCGTTCAGTCCGTTTTCCACTGGCACGATCGTACAGCTCCAGACGCCAGCGGTCGCTCTCATACTCGGCTGTTTTCTGAGAGTGATACGCGATGAAGCGTCCGTCGGGCGAGTACGCGGGATGGCCGTCAAAACCAGGATTGGTCGTGATGCGTTTTGGTTCGCCGCCGCCGAGCGGTACCAGGAAGAGATCCCCGTTCGTGCTGATCGCTTCGGGACGGTCGGTCACCGCCGTGAAGCACAGTTCCTGGCTGTCGGGAGAAAAGGAGAAATCACTGGCGTCGCCACGCTCATCGGGAGGCACGTCGTAGTCGGCGCGTGCCGTCAAATCGCGAGGGGCGCCCCCGTTTGCCGCGACCACAAAGAGGTGGCTGCGCTTGCCGTCGCTCCAATGGTTCCAGTGGCGGTAGAGCAGGTGATCGTAGGCGCGCGCTTTCACCTTGCTCTTTTCAGCGGCCTCATCGCGCGAACGGTTGCAGGCATCATCCGGGCAGCCGGGATAGACGCTCGACGTAAAGGCGATTGATCGTCCGTCCGGCGACCACTTTTCGTTTTCCGCGCCCGTCGAGAGAGAAGAGATCTTTTTCGCATTCCCTCCTTGAGCGGGCATTACGTAAATCTGTGATGCACCCTCGCGGCTGGAGAGGAACGCGATCCTCTTCCCGTCCGGCGACCACTGCGGCCTCGTGTCATGCCCGCTCTGCGTCAGTTGTCGCGGCTGATTCCCCGGCGCGGTGGAAACGACCCAGATGTTGCGGGCGATGCGGTTCGATTCCATCTCCGGTGTCCCCACCGTGTAGGCCACCAAGCGCCCATCGGGCGAAATCTGCGGCTCGCTGACGCGCTGTATGGCGACTAAGTCGTCGAACGTCATCGCATGCTTGGCCGGGGCCTGCGCCTGGATGGTGGAAACACAGGCAAACGCTATACACATCAAGGAAAGTCGTCTTAACGATCGACTCATGGAAGGCCTTTCTGCTGCCAAACCCGCTCCCGATCAGCCAAGGATGCCATGCAGGCGGGCGCAAAGCGAGAGAATGGCGCAAGAAATTCTCGAAGAATAATTACACTTTCGAACGAACATGGCAACCAAACGTGGAGCAGTGATCGTTACTGGACGCGCAATTTGCCCTTGCCGGTGACGTGCCTGCGGGTCAGTTCGCGGATGGTGTCGAGACTTGCCGTGTCTGCAAAACAGCGTTTGGGGATGACGTACATGATGCCTTTTGCGGGATAGAACAACAGTACGTGTTTTGTTTCCACGGCCTTGTGAAGATTTGACCAGGCGTTGTGCCCGAAAGAACCATTCGCGGTTGATGATGATGGCGTGCTCATACGCAGTTTCGTTTGGAATGTTGCAACATTTCGCCAGAATCATTCCCGGGAATCCGAGCGTCAAAATCTTGTCACACGCGGCGCAGGAGCAGAGGGTCAGCGCTCTCCAGGGAGTCCAGGAAATTGGCGGTTTGGCGGGCCGTTTCTTTATGGCCTTTCTCGCTGTCCGCATTTTGAGTCGAAGACGTTTGCTGCACATTTTCCAGGCGCCCAGTTTGCTCCTGATTCCTCTGATCATGTTTGCCCCAGCGATTCGTGATGTTGATTTGTCCCCCTGGGGGATTTTCGCACTCGGGTTTCTTACGGTCGCGCAATTCAGTTATTGGGGGAATTATTTGCCGCTGGTTTACCCCACCTACCTTCGGGGAACCGGCGAAAGCTTTGCCGCCAACATCGGGGGACGCATGCTCGGGACTTCGGCTGCTTTGTTGGTTACCACAATGGTGGAGTTTATGCCCGGGGGCACTCCGACGAGACAACTCGCTTATGCCACCGGAATAACTGGTTTTCTCGCATGTGTTATTGGCTTTACCGCGAGCTTCTGGTTGCCTGAACCATCTTTGAGCGCCACTTCCGACTGAAGACGTTTTGATGTCCGGCTCCATAAGTCTGTGGACATGCCCATCTATCCTCCCCGGTTCCAAGTATCCCAGCCCGATTCGGCGAGATACTCTCTTTGACGGCGACAGCATCCCTCGCGCTAGCCTATAATCACGTTCTTGCAATCACTCTATCCTGGAGCTTGCCAATGCTCTCGATTCGCCCTGCCACCCTCGATGATGCGTCCTTGCTTACGGCTTTGATCCATGAACTCGCGGAGTATGACCGCCTGAGCCACGAAGCCAGTGTGACCGTAGAGGACATCACTCGCGATGGTTTTGGCGCCAGCCCGAAATTTCGCGCCGTCATTGCGGAATGGAACGGGCAAGTCGCCGGATATGCAGTGTTCTTCGAGTTTTATTCCACGTTTCAGGGGTGCGCGGGATTGTTTCTTGACGATATCTTCGTGCGCCCGGACTTCCGAAAGCACGGTATCGGTAAGGCGCTGCTCGCGCATGTGGCTGGAGTCGCCTGGAAAGAGCGGTACTTCTGTATGCGTTGGGAGGTGCTGGACTGGAACACTCAGGCGATCGACTTCTATAGCAAGATGGGCGCGGTCTTTCTTGATGAGTGGAAGGCGGGTTGCCTGATAGGCGACGCTCTGCAGGCCGTCGCGGAAGAAGCAAAGTAACGGAAACAGCCGGCGTTCAATCCCCAATCGAAGGTTACGGTCGTTCCGCCACTCGAACAACTCCTGAGAAGTTCTATAATGCGTCGGATGAAAGGACCGTGTGGCGTTAAACGATGCGACAGCATATAGCACATCTGTGAGATTCGTCGTGCCTATTCGACGACGCGAAAGAAGCCGCGCCAAGCTGGGCCACTGTCAAGTAGAACATCGAGGCGGTACATTCCTGCGGGGAGATTCGTCACGGGGACGTCCCAAGAACTCATGGACTGGACGCCCGCCTTTAGATCCAACTTCAACGGTTTCGCCTCACTGATAAGCTTGTTGTCGATATCGTAGAGGCGCAGCACCGTTAGTGCCTTCCGTTTTTCCTTCGGATCCCACAAAACGAACAAGCTTGCCTTTCCGTCACGATGGGAAAACTGCTCGCGTCGCTCTTTGGGCCATGGCATATCGCCCTTCTTGTCCACACCCAATGACGTCGTGCCGTAGCCTACGAACTCCTTCATTGAAAGAGGTGTGATGAACTGTCCCAGCGTCCACAATTCGGCCAAGGTGTGAGTTTCGCCAGGTTTCAATTTCTGCAGAATTGGCTCGAGAGGAACCGCAAGTCCCCCTTTGATCACGCTCGTTGCTCCCGCTCTCGGAATCCCCGTAAAGCTCAGTTCAAGGGTATCAAGAGACGTTGCACCTGGAATCAAGGCTCCGCCTACCATCCCTATCACATCTCCGTACTCGTTTAGCAATGGGGAGCCGATCGCTTGTCTGGCGGAGGGAAAAGAAACATTCACTCGCGGGCCGGCGCGCGGAAAATCATTCTTTCCTGTAACATTTTCATCTACGATGACGCGGTTCCCCTCTGAAGCTACATCTAGAAAGAAGCACCGGTCACCCACATTCCAGGAAGCCGCCTTTGCAGAATCGAGATGCGGAAGTCTGTCGGAATCAACATGCAGAATTGCCCAATCCTGCCAGCGGCTCCACGCCACTACCTTATCGTTCTCGATGCGCCGCCCATCGGCAAGTATCAAGCGTAAACGGGTCGCGCCATCGATTGCTTCGAAAGCCGTGATCAACATTCCGGCCTCCAAGAAAAACCCGGAATGTGTTTCTGCCACGTCCCCGTTTGTCGAGAGCTTCTGGACGAATACCGTCGCTTTCAGCGTATCGCGGTAGATTTCCGATGCGCTAGGAAGGTGCCTGGCAGGTGGCTCTGCGGACGTGCCTGGAGCCGACGTCACTTCGAATGTGTGGCTGCCCGCAGATTCACCGTCGATGCGTGCTTCGAGGGTCCAGATACCAGGCGTCGCGCCCTCTGACAGCAGCATCGTCCAGTAGCCAGCAAATTGATTGGTTGTGGCTTCGTACTGAAAATCTGAAACGATGACCAATTTGCCACTGGGGTCCTTCCAGAAGCCCGTGAACTTATGCGGACCGCGAGGCCCCTCCCATTCGAAGTAGACAATGATTTGTTTGTCCAGGTGCGTATAAAACACGCTTCGCGGATCGTCCATCACGAACCGACCACCTTGCGGCGTGCCTTTGCTCCCAGAAACTGATCGGAGGACGTGAAATTGGGGCGCAGACGGTTGAACACCCCCGGCGGGCAGGGAAGTTGGGCCCTGTTGTGTTGCACCGTTGGCAAAACAGATAAAAACCACAGAGAGCAAGAGCATCGGGCCGCGGAAGCCTAAGGTTGAGAGCAGAGAACGCACCATTTGAAAACGGATTTTATGCAAACTTTCTAGTATAAGCAAGAGTAAGATGTCGTCAAAATGAACGGTACATACGTCACTCTAATGTGTTTTGCTAAATCCGGGAGAAAAATCGATTGCGGGCCCAAAGCCAATTCACGAGCGCGATGGCCATCGTCACGAGGATGACGATCCACTCGCCAAGCCGCATCCGCGACACGAGCACGAGCATAAATACAACCCCAAGAGCTGCAGCAAGATTACCTGCGGGAAGCCTGTAGGCGGGTGCGCTGGGGCGCTTGCGGCGCAGAACGGGGAGCGACGCGCAAACCAGTACGTACACAAACAATCGACCAACCGAAGAGATAATGACATTCCATTTGAAATTGCCCAGCGCGGCCAGACACCAGACGATTCCCGCGAAAATGAGAATAGAAACGTGCGGCGTGCGGAAGCGCCGATGAATCCGCGCAAAGAATGGGGGGAAATCTCCCTGCTCTCCTAATGCGAAGGTCAGCCGGGGCGTGTGCAGCATCTGCGCACTCAGGTATCCGTACAAGGAAATCAACGCTCCCGCGGAGATCAGGGTTGCCCCCGCGGTTCCCCACATCTCGCGCGCGGCCACGGCCAGTGGACGATCCGTCGCGGCCGCAACTGGCAGCACAGCGACAACCACAAATTGAATCGTGCAATAAATGAGGGCCGTGGTTCCCAGTGCAGTAAAGAGGGCAAACGGCGCGTCGCGCCGCGGATCCTTTGCTTCGGCCATGGGCACGACGGCTGCTTCGAATCCGCCGTAGGCGAACACGAGAACGAGCATGGCCTCGAACCAGTTCCGCATCGGAAGCGGCGAATTGCCCGGCGGTGGGGTTGGAATCGCCGGATGCGTGCGCAAAAGGAAAATTCCTCCAGCGATCGCGAATGAAATCAGCACCGACAACTTCGCCACAGTGAATGTGTTGCTCGCGACTGCACCGGATTTCACACCGCGATAATTCACGATGGCCAGAAATCCGATCAATAGGGTGAGAACCGCAAGCCGGGGCAACGGCTCCTCCACATCCGGCCAGAATTCCGCGAGATAGTTCGTGAAGAGGTTTACCGCGGCGGCGGCCCCCGTTACCCGGACCAGCCACAGCAGCCAGCCCGTTTCAATGCCGAGAAACCTGCCGAAGGCTTCTCGCGCGTAGAGATAAGGGCCGCCCGACTCGCCAAATTGTGAAGCAACTTCTGCGAAGCAGGCCATGATGACGGCAATTCCGGCCGCCGCGATCAGATAGGCGAGTGGGCTCCACCTGCCGACATAACCTGCCACCACTGACGGGAGGCCGAAAATGGCGTTCCCGACCATGGTGTTGAGGACGAGCGCCGTGAGCGTCCAGCGGCCCATCGCTCGTACCAGTCCGGCTGATTTTTCGTTTTCCACCCGTCCTCGAGGAAGAGAAACCTGAGCGTGTCTTACTGTGTCGCGCGGAATGCGTTGTAGCACACTGCGGGTGGAATTAAAATGTGCCGATTAAGCGAAGGAGTAATGATCCCGGTCGTGCACCGGCTTATCGATATGGCTAACGTGGAAACGGGGCCAGCGAGGGCATTTTCCCTGCCGGCAAAGGCGTCCGCGCCACGTTCATGACCATCCCCAGCAACGTGTAGTAGCCGCAGAGGCCGATTATGTCGATTATGCCCTGCTCGCCGAACTTGCTAACCACTCGCGCGTAAGCGGCGTCGCTCACGCACCGGTTGTGGTGCAGCTCGATGCAGAAGTCATGCACGATCTCTTCGTCCGCCGACATTCCTGACGGGCGGCGCCCTTCCGCAATCGCAGCGATGATCTCCGGCTTCACGCCAGCCTTCTGAGCCAGCGCGATATGCGAATCCCATTCAAATTGTTGCGTCCATTGGCGCGCGGCTATGAGGATGATGAACTCACTGATGTTCGCCCCGAGCTTCGTGTTGTACCGGAGATACTCCCCCACCTTCTGCAAGCGGCTCATGAACTCAGGGCTGCGGAGTAGCGGAATGAATGGCCCCACAAAAGCTCCCCGCGGGCCCGCAATGATTTCCTCCACGATCTTCTTTTGGGCGTCGGTCATCTTATCTGCTGGAATTGGCGGCATTCGATCCGGGGCTGCCTCGGCCGCTGCTGCAGTGGCCGGCAGGCCGAGTCCAAGGAGCGAAGTTCCCGCCAGCGTCGCCGCCCCGCCCAGAAAATCGCGCCGCTCCACCAACGCCTTCGCCTCAGGATTCTCTTGCTCTCTCGATTTATCCATCGGTATTTCCTCCTCGTCTCCTGCAATCCGCAGGCATTATACGCGGCGAACCAGGAATTTGATACATCGCCAATGCAAATGAGAAACCAACTCTGGAAGTTATCTCCCAGCAGTCGATCGTTCCCGCCGGCGATCAGATCCTTTCGCGCCGCCTGGCAGAATTGAAGAAAGCCGAGGTCACCCAGCGCGAATTTCAATTTGTGCCACGACCCGATGGCAGGATGGATTGACGGGGCAGCGCGGCGGTGATAGGTTGCCCGGAGTCGGATAGAGCCATACCGCGATCGAAAGAGAAACCGAGAATTCCAGATTGAGGAGGGGAAAATGAAAACCTACCTTGCGATGCTTCTGACTTTGTGTATGGCCTTCGTTTCGAGGGCCCAGGGCCAGAGCCTGCCCGCGCAGACCACGTCGGGGCTTCTGAGGCTGGTCCAGAACATCCCATTGCCGACCGATGGCTACATGGACCGCCTGACTATAGACCTCAAAGGCCAGCGCCTATTTATTTGTGGGGAGCATAACAAGACTCTTATCACTGTGGACCTCCGCACAGGCAAGGTGACCCACGAGACCAAGCTTGCGGCGAGTCCAAAAAAGCCGGTCTATCTCCCCGATACCAACGAAGTTTGGGTGAACATGACCGATAACACTCTTGTAGCCGTTAGCGGGACTACATACGAGGTAACCAAGGTCGTCCGGATGTCCGGATATGGGGATCCGAACAGGGGAGGTGATAATGGGGCCTACGATCCTGCCACCCATCTGTATTATGCCGCCATCGAAACCTTCAAAGATAGCGCCTTGGAGGCCTTCAAGGGATCGACGGAAATAGCCTATGGTGGTGCTGACAACCACGTGCCTAGTGGTGCTTCTATCGAGATAGTTGACACAAGGACGGCCGAATTGGTGGGCAGCATTAAGATGCCAGGTGGTGATCCCGCGGGCGTCGCCATCGAGCCATCCGGAAAAAGATTGTACGTCACTATGGGGGATATTATAGATGGTGACAGCCACGTTGCGGTCGTTGATCTCGAAAAACGCGCGGTGGTCGCCCAGTGGCCGATCACTGGAGGTCCGGTACCACATACCGCGGGTATAGACGCAGCCCATCATCGCCTGTTTGTGGGTAGCCGGATCAAACCAAACACTGGCGAAATTGGAGGTGGGCACCAGTATGAACCTGGGAAGCTGGTCGTCATGGATACGGAGACGGGAAAAGTGGTGCAAGCGCTGGACAGCGTGGGCGGCGCCGACGACACC
>JBGPXQ010000006.1:0-17944 GCA_041492805.1 Terriglobia bacterium
ATCGTCGACATCGAACGGGAAGTCCCAGGGAATACAGCCGAAAGAATCTGGCACGCGCCGATCCAGATCGCCTGCCCCAGGCTCATGTCTTCCATGTGCCACGTCTGAATTCGACTTCCGGAAGCGCCCGGCCCGGCGGCTTCGGATTTGGCGTTCATCGCGTCGATGATCCACATGACGATCCCGCCGACCAGCAGGGAACTGCCCATGATGTACAAGCTCTCCAGATGTTTGCCGATTAACTTGGTCAGCAAGAATGCCGGAATCGCAGTGACCACGAACGCAATAACCGTGAGGCTTAAAAGATGTGTCAGTAAAGTCCGGTCGCCACGTTCGCCCCGCGGAAATGTAGACAGAAATTTCGCGATGCGTTCACGAAAATAGACGGGTAGGCAAAGGATTGCACCGAGTTGGATCACGATCGTGTACATTTTCCAATATCCGCTCGACAAGCTTATGTTCATGAGCGCTTCGGCGATGCGCAGATGCGCCGTCGAACTGACGGGCAAGAACTCCGTCAGTCCTTCAACGATGCCAAGCAGCACGGACAGTAGATAATCGTTCAAATGTCCTCATTCCGGCGGGCTCCAAGTAGAGCCCGCACCCGTCCGGGTGACAAGGCCCTTATACATTTGAAAGGCATCGAGTCCCACCGCATAATAATTCTCTATCGTCGCAAACTTACGATAGCCATGCTTTTTCCAGAAGGCAATCGCAGCTTTGTTCGTTGTTGCGGTTTCAAGAACCATGCGCTTCCCGCCCTGATAGGCCACTTCCTGCTCGGCTGCCTCGAGCAGCAGAGAGCCGATGGTTTGGCGCCGGTATGCTTCGAGGACATCCAGCGTGATGATATGGCCTTGCTCGGCGGACCGCTCGGTCAGGATAAATCCCGCGACCTCGCCTGAGACCTCCGCCAGCAGGCAGTGTGAGCCCTCCGAGCGAAGATAGAGTCTCAGCTCGAAGCGTCCGTACGCGATCCCCCTGGGAAAGCAGGCCTGGTCTATTCGATAGAGGGTCTCAAAATCAGAAGGCCGGTAAATTCGCAGCTTGGTTGTGGAAGACCCCACGCCGACGGCTCACAGTTCGAGAATCACAGGGAGGATCAGCGGGCGCTTGGAAGTTTGTTTCTTGAGGTAGCGCCGCAGGTCGACGCGAATCTTTTCCTTGATGACGCTCCAGTCTGTTTTCTCTTCGGGGTTTGACTGCTCCACAGTGCGAAGAATGACATCGCGCGCCCCAGCGAGCAGTTCATCTCCATTATCCGACGGCATGAATCCGCGCATCACAATCTCCGGCTGAGATTCGATCTTCCCGGTATGTTTGTCGATGGCGATAATCGGTACGACCACGCCGTCTTCGGAGAGATGCTGGCGGTCGCGTATAACGAATTCTTCAATCTCCTCGAGCGAGCCGGAATCGACGCACACGCGTCCCGCCGTCACCGGTTCGCGCCGATAGGCAGCATCGTCAGTGAATTCAATCGGCTGGCCGTCTTCGATGAGAAGAATTTCTCCGGAGACCGTGCCAACCGTATGCGCAAGCGCGGCATGGCGGAACAACTGGCGGTATTCGCCGTGTATGGGAATGAAGTAGCGCGGCCGCACGAGGTTGAGGAGAAGTTTCTGTTCTTCCTGGCTCGCGTGGCCCGAGACATGAATCGTTCCGCCGTCATTGTCGTAGTAAACCAGCGCGCGCTTGCGGAACATGTGATCCAGCATGCGGAAGATGGCTTTTTCGTTTCCGGGAATGATGCGCGCGGAGAGGATCACCGTGTCGCTCTCATCGAGCGTGAGCAGGCGGTGCGTATCCACGGCGATGCGCGAAAGAGACGACATCGGCTCGGCCTGGCTGCCGCTCACCAGGACAACCAGTTTTTCCGCTGGAAAAGATCCGATATCCTGCGTGCGCACCACCAGGCCGTCGGGAATGTTCAGCCGATTCATGCCATGCGCGATCTCGACGTTATCCACCATGCTGCGGCCAACGAAGCCGACTTTACGTCCCGCGGCGGCCGCGATGTCCACGATCTGCTGGATGCGCGGTATCGATGAGGCAAAGCACGACACAATGACCTTGCGCGTTGCCGCGCGCGTCAATTCTTCAATGCGGGCTCGGACCGTCCGCTCCGAAGGCGTATATCCGGGGCGCTCGACGTTCGTGCTATCGCTGAACAGCGCGAGCACGCCTTCCGCTCCATACTGCGCGAACGCGTGCAGGTCAAACGGCTGGCCGTCGATCGGCGTGAGGTCCATCTTGAAGTCGCCGGTGTGAATGACAATTCCCACGGGCGTGCGAATCGCCAATGCGACACAGTCAATCGTGCTGTGCGTTACGCTAATGAACTCGACTTCGAACGGTCCAACTTCCAGCTTCCGCCCGGGGATTACTTCGCGCAGATCGGCCTTGTCGAGCAGTCCGTGTTCTTCGAGACGCTTGTGCACCAGCGCCAGCGTAAATCGCGTGCCATAGATGGGCGCGTTCAATTCGCGCAAGATGTACGGCAGGGCCCCGATGTGGTCCTCATGTCCGTGGGTCAGCAGGATGGCCCGCAAGTACTGGCTGTTCTGCTTCAGATAGGTGATGTCCGGGATCACAATATCGACGCCCAGAAGCTCGGCCTCGGGAAACATCATCCCCGCGTCGATGAGAATCATGTCGTCGCCTGTGCGCAGCACGAGCATGTTCATGCCGAACTCGCCCAATCCGCCCAGGGGAATTGCTAAAAGAGAAGGTTTGCTCAATGCGGCTCGTATCCTCGCGCGAGACCCATCATCGTATCATAGTGACTTGTGGGAATCCGAAATGCCAGACGTTCGGTACGTCATCAAGAAGAAGACATCGGAGGGGCTGGAATCACTCCCCACCTCCGGCGAAGAGCCGCGCGATCGACACGAGCACAACGGCGCCGATTGTTGCCGCGGCAATGCTGTAGATAAGACCGCCGCCGAAGATGCCAAGCTTCGTGAAAATCCAGCCGCCGAGAATGGCCCCCACCAGTCCGAGGATGACATTTGCAATGCAGCCGAAACCCCGGCCGCGCGAGACTTTTCCCGCAAGCCAGCCAGCAATGAGACCGACGAGCAGCCACCCAATCAGGGAACGTGGCACTGTGAAATAGAAGAAGTGCATGGAGTGCTCCTTTTCTGGCGGGCTTAAAGTAAAGCCCGCACCCGGTAGGGCCCGCACCCGATCTAAGCGGGTTCTTGCTGCGTCATACAGTGTATGGTGCCCAGGCCGAGAACTAGATCAAGACATGCGATACCGATAATTTTGCGTGCCGGGAATAAAGTAGCAAGCTTAGTAAGGGCAACGGCGTCGTTCGGATCATTGAACGTCGGAACCAGGACGATTTGATTCGCAATGTAGAAATTTGCGTAACTGGCGGGGAGACGTTGTCCGTCGAAGAGAACCGGCGCCGGCATGGGCAGCGTTTCGATGCGAAGCGCGCGGCCATCCTGGTCCCTCATCTCGCGAAGCAGAGCCAGATTCTCCTGCAGGGGCTCATAATTCGCTTCGGATGGGTCTTTCTCAACAACGCTAACCACCGTCGCTGGATTCACAAAGCGCGCGAGGTCGTCCACGTGGCCGTGCGTGTCGTCTCCCGCGATCCCGTTCTTGAGCCACAGAACGTGCGTGACGCCGAGGTATTCGCGGAAGATTTCTCCCAGCTCCTTGCGCGAAGCTCCCGGATTGCGCGCTTGGATCGGGCTGAGCAGGCATTCCTCGGTCGTGAGCAGGGCGCCGCGGCCATTTACATCGATGCTGCCGCCCTCGAGCACAACGCGCCGCCGCCGAAATTCGGGACGCCACTGCTTCCACTTGAGTTTCGAAACGAGTGCGTCGTTCGCGGCGTCATCTTTTTTCCAGTCGTCGTATTTACCCCACGCGTTGAAACGCCAATTCGTAGCCGCAGTTTCGCCTTTTTCGTTGCGGACAAAAATCGGGCCGAAATCGCGGGTCCATCCGCGATTCGTAGGAATGTGAAAGAAATCCACGGCGGAGAGATTCGCGCCGGCCTTCTTCAACATGCGACGAACGGTCCGCTCGGCGCCTGCGTTTGCAACGAGAATCCGCACGCGCTCCACCTGGGACAGGTGGCGCACGATATCCGCGTAGACCCACGGAATCGGCGCGAATTTGCCGGGCCAATCCGTTTTTTCATGAGGCCACGCAAGCCATGTGGCTGCATGCGGCTCCCATTCCGCGGGCATGCGGTAGCCGAGTTGCAAGGGAGTGGATGAATTTACGCGTGCGGGCTTCACTCGAGCCATCGCTCCAGAATGGGAGAGTAGGCATCAATCCGGCGATCTCGCAGGAACGGCCAGTTGCGGCGCACTTCTTCGACGCGGGCCGGATCGCACTCCACCAGCAGAATCTCTTCCTTATCCGCGGAAGCCTCGGCGAGGACCCTGCCAAATGGATCGGAAACGAACGAATGCCCCCAGAATTCAAGGCCGCTCTGCGGCGGGCCTTCGAAGCCAACGCGATTCACCGCCGCAACAAAAACGCCGTTCGCGATGGCATGCGAGCGCTGGATCGTGCGCCACGCGTCGAGCTGCGCGGCGCCGAATTCCTGTTTCTCGGAAGGATGCCAGCCAATCGCCGTCGGATAAAAAAGAATGTTTGCACCGCCCAGGCTCGCCAGACGCGCTCCCTCCGGATACCACTGGTCCCAGCACACCAGCACACTGAGTCGAGCGAAGCGCGTATCGAAATTGGGGAAGCCCAGGTCTCCTGGCGTGAAATAGAATTTTTCATAGTAGAGCGGATCGTCCGGAATGTGCATCTTGCGGTATTTACCGAGCAGCGATCCATCGGCGTCAATCACCGCGGCCGTATTGTGATAAACGCCGGCGGCCCGGCGCTCGAAGAGCGATCCAATGACGACGACGTTCAAACTGCTTGCGAGTTTGGAAAGCGCCGCTGTCGAAGGACCCGGAATCGGTTCCGCGAGCTCAAACAGGTCCGCGTTTTCTTCCCGGCAGAAATATTGCGACCGAAATAATTCCTGGAGGCAAATGATCTGCGCCCCCCGCTTCGCAGCTTCCCGAATGCGCCCTTCGGCCTTGGCAAAGTTCTCCCTCGGATCAGGGGAACAACTCATCTGGATCAGGCCGACGGTGAATTTTTCCGCCATGCTCGAATCATAGCATCATCTTTTTGGTTTTGACGTGCAGACATTTGCTGAAACGGTGTTTTGGCTCTGTATTGTAGGATGGTCCAGGCCCGAGAGGATTGAACGCTTCAGTCGTCTTCGCCAATCATAATCGCGGCGGCGAGGACGGTGGTCCACAGGCCGCGTTTATCGCCCACGGCCGATTGGGTGATGTTCATCGTGCGGACGATCTTGTTGGAGATGCGGTAGACCTCTTTTTTCTCGTCCCAGGAAAGGTCAGGATCGAACTCCACATTAAGCGTGGTGGCCAGCATTTCTGCGGCGAGCTCTTCGGTGTATTCGCCAGCGACCTCTTCGGTTTCGCCGAACGAGTGATGCTCGGAGAGGTATCCGTACATCGATTTGTCGGCGGGAAGCGCCAGCCCAATGCCCGCGGCGATCAACCGGTGCGCCTCACGAGTCGAGTTTTCGCTGATGACGGTGAAAGCAACCTGTCCCGGCTTGATGTGCTTCAGCCCTTCGCTGCGCGAGATCAGCTTGCAGTTGGGCGGAAAAATCGAGGACACGCGGACGATGTTGCATGCCGCGATGCCCGCGCTGCGCAAAGCTAGCTCAAAACTCGAGAGCCGCTCCCGATGCTTTCCGACACCTTTTGTCAGGAAAATCTTTTTCGCGACGAACGCCATGAGTGGTGCCGGAGTGCGGTGCCTCCTAGGTTGTGCCCGGGGCTCGCGTAAAAACTTTTACGCGTGCGGAAAAGTAACAAGAACAATGTAGCGTGTCAATCAATTTCCCGTGTAGCGGGAATTTCTTGTGCCCGTGTCGTTAGCACTGTTAATCCTCCACGAGGCGCTCGCACGGGAATCGCGGGCGCAGAGGGTCCGGCGGATGAGTTTAAAGTAATAAGTGCGGGACCTGGCAGACGGATCCTTCCTGGAAACGCAATCAGGACCGCTATTCCGGACGTGCGCCGTCAATGCTTCATAGGACTAGTCAACCTGGCAAAGCTTGAGGAATAGCTCAAGGGTGGGAGAGAGAGAAGTCAGGGCGCGCAAATCTTTTTGTGTGAAGTCCGGTCCGGCGGCGGCCGCGGATTGGCCTTTGCGCGATATTTGGACGACGCCCATGACCTTTGTTTCATCCAGGATCGGTGCGCTCATGATCCTCTGAATCATCTCTCCCTGGCGGCGGCCGAGCGGCACTCCTTCGAAAACGGTCGCATGGCGTGACACGCTGAAATTATTGACAATTTCAGCCTTGCGTTCTCGCGCGGTACGCGCCGCGAGGGCGTTTGTGCTGGTCAAGGGGATCGTGCCCACCACAGCCAATTTTTCGGGGATCACGAACTTCAGGCTTTTGCTAATCGGGTTGAGCGCTAGAATGGCCACCTCGTCGGGGGCCACGCTGAACATTTTCCCCAGAACCTGAGCCATCTTCGCAAGGTCCTCCGTGGTCGGCGCCTGGCCTGCATGCACCATCGTGTCCAACAAAGACCCCAGATCAGCGACCTGCCGTTCGGTCATGAAGATCCTCCAAGAACGATTTGCCAGTCGCCATTATATCCAAAGGAACGCCGCAAATTTTGTAATATTCCCGCCGGTGACGTCTTGATATGTTCGCGAGAATTACCTATACTGTGGTTTCTGATCGAGCTGAGTCGGAGTTGGGATGCCCGCGACTGAAGTCGACTTAAGAGATCACCGCCCATTTACCCTTTCCAAATTACCTTTCCCAAGGGGGATTGCGCCTTTGGCGTCTCTTGACGGCCGATCTCCTATCAAACAATTGCCGGAAATTTGGCAAAGTTTCTTCCGTGGAGTGAAATCTGGAGTCGCAAGATGACAGAGTCAGCGGAAAGGCAGCACGAGGCGGTCGCAAGCAATCGCGTAATGTCCATCTGGAACAGTGTAATCGGCAAGAAAGTCGTCATGGCGTTAACGGGCGCCGTCCTGATTCTTTTCGTCATCGCTCATATGGTGGGCAACCTCAAGATCTTTTCCGGCCCGGAGGAAATCAACGCCTACTCGCGATTTTTGCGGGAAGTGGGCTGGCCCGAACTCGGCTACGGACAACTTCTGTGGCTGGTGCGGATCGTGCTCCTTACCTGCGCGTTCCTTCACATCACCGCCGCCGTCCAGCTCACACGCATGAACTGGCAGGCACGCCCGGTCGAGTACGACACCAGGAAAGATATCGAGACGACCTGGGGCGCACGGACAATGCGCTGGGGCGGATTGCTGTTGGCTGTGTTCATCGTCTTTCACCTCCTACATTTCACCGGCGGAGTTGTCGGATTCCAGCCGGGCCAGTTTGAACACCTAATGGTGTACCAGAACGTTGTGGCCGGATTCTCCGTCTGGCCCATATCTTTGTTCTACATCATTGCAATGGGAGCGCTGTGCCTGCACCTCGATCATGGCATCTGGAGCATGTTCCAGACGCTAGGCTGGGCCACGGCACAGAACAAGAAAAGTCTCAGGAAGTTTTCCCGAATCGTTGCAATCATAATTTTCGCCGGCTTTATCTCGGTGCCCATTTCGGTACTCGCGGGCTGGGTGCGCTGAGAGGAGAGAGATGCTCGCATCCAAAATTCCGTCCGGTCCAATTGAGCAGAAGTGGGAAAAGTCCCGCTTCGAGATGAAGCTGGTGAATCCCGCCAACCGCCGCAAGCACACAATCATCATCGTGGGGTCGGGATTGGCTGGGGCGTCCGCCGCTGCTTCGCTTGGCCAGCAAGGTTACAACGTCGATTGCTTTTCGTTTCACGACAGCCCTCGCCGGGCGCATTCCATTGCCGCGCAGGGCGGCATCAACGCCGCAAAAAATTACCGCAACGACGGTGACAGCATCTTCCGCCTCTTCTACGACACGGTGAAGGGCGGCGATTTTCGCGCGCGCGAGGCCAACGTCTATCGCCTGGCGCAGATCAGCGTCAACATCATCGACCAATGCGTGGCTCAGGGTGTCCCGTTTGCCCGTGAGTACGGCGGTCTGCTCGACACGCGCTCGTTCGGCGGCGTGCAGGTCTCACGCACTTTCTACGCGCGCGGCCAGACCGGGCAGCAATTATTGCTCGGCGCTTACCAGGCGCTCGAGGAGCAAGTGGCCGCGGGCAGCGTGAAGATGCACAGTCGCAGCGAGATGCTCGACCTCGTTCTGGTCAACGGTAAGGCGCGCGGCATTATCACACGAGACCTTGTAACCGGCGCGATCGAAGGCCATGCCGCCGACGTCGTTGTCCTGGCGACCGGAGGATATGGGAACGTCTTCTATCTTTCTACCAACGCCAAAGCCACCAACGCTACGGCCATCTGGCGAGCTCACCGCCGCGGCGCTCTGTTTGGCAATCCTTGCTTCACGCAGATTCACCCAACCTGCATTCCTGTGAGCAGCGAACATCAATCCAAGCTGACGCTCATGTCTGAGTCGCTGCGGAACGACGGGCGAGTGTGGGTTCCAAAGAAAAAGGGTGACAACCGCGCGCCAGGGGACATCCCCGAGGACGAACGCGACTATTACCTCGAACGGCGCTACCCAAGCTTCGGCAACCTTGTGCCGCGCGACGTTGCTTCCCGTAATGCGAAGGAGGTATGCGACGAGGACCGCGGCGTTGGGCCGGGAGGCCGGGGCGTCTATCTCGACTTCGCGGATGCCATTCACCGGATGGGAGAGGGGCAAGTCCGCGAAAAATACGGCAATCTCTTCGACATGTACGAGGAGATCACCGGAGAAAACGCATACAAAGTCCCGATGCGCATCTTTCCCGCCGTCCACTACACAATGGGCGGTTTGTGGGTCGACTACCAGTTGATGTCGACCATCCCGGGACTTTTCGTTGCGGGCGAGGCCAATTTCTCCGACCATGGCGCCAACCGTCTCGGCGCGAGCGCCCTGATGCAGGGCCTGGCCGATGGTTATTTCATTCTTCCTTACACGCTGCCGAACTATATCGCCTCGAATACGCTCGAAAAGGTCGATACGTCCCACCCCGCGTTCGCGGCGGTTAAGGACGAGGTTGTGAAACACGTCGCGAAGATGGTGAATGTCCGCGGCAAACGAACCGTCGATTCCATTCACAAGGAACTCGGCAGGATGATGTGGGAGAACTGTGGTATGTCCCGGTCGGAAGCGGGCCTGCGGAGCAATCTTGCCAGAATTCCCGCGTTGCGCGAGGAGTTCTGGCACAACCTCAATATCATCGGCACGGGCGAAGAATTAAACCAGTCGCTCGAGAAAGCGGGCCGAGTCGCGGACTTCCTCGAATTGGGCGAGCTCATGTGTCTGGATGCGCTTCAACGCGCCGAATCGTGTGGCGGCCACTTCCGCGTAGAAAGTCAGACCACGGATGGCGAGGCCTTGCGCGACGACGAGCACTTTTGCTACGCGTCGGCATGGGAGTGGAAGGGAGATGGCGGGCAGTGGGAACTCCACAAAGAGCCCCTGGCCTTCGAGTACGTTCATCTTGCCCAGAGGAGCTACAAGTAGCCATGAATCTCACACTCAGAATCTGGCGGCAGCAGAATGTCAAGGCGCCCGGGGGATTCGTCACCTATCCGGTGCAAGGTGTGACGCCGGACATGTCTTTTCTCGAGATGCTCGACCTCCTCAACGAAAATCTCCAGGCCAAGGGCGAACCACCCGTCGCCTTCGAGCACGATTGCCGCGAGGGAATCTGCGGATCCTGCGGTTTTCTGATCAATGGAGTAGCACACGGGGGCCGGCGCGGCACAACGGTCTGCCAGCTTTCCATGCGCTTCTTCAAGGACGGAGATTCCTTGACGCTCGAACCGTGGCGTGCGCGCGCATTCCCCGTGCTCCGTGATCTGGTGGTCGATCGTTCCCCCTTCGATCGAATCATACAGGCGGGTGGTTTCATTACCGCTCCCACCGGCGGCGCCCCGGATGCCAATGCGATCCTCGTTCCCAAGGATTCTGCCGAAACAGCATTTGACGCTGCCGCCTGCATCGGGTGCGGCGCATGCGTCGCGGCATGTCCCAATGCGGCCGCGATGCTCTTTACGGCCGCGAAGGTCACTCATCTCAATTCACTTCCGCAGGGACAACCGCAGCGCGATCGCCGTACGCTTGGCATGGTGGCGGCCATGACCGATGAACTCTTCGGCAGTTGCACGAATCATGGTGAGTGTGAGGCTGTTTGCCCCAAGAAAATTCCCATCGAGTTTATCGGAAAGATGAACCGTGACCTGATTCGCGCGACTCTCCATCACCGCGGCGAATAGCACTGAGGCAGCCTCACGGTATTTGCGCGAACTTGGCGGATGCCACACTACTCTCATGGACGCTGACGACATTTCCTCGCGCGCTCGCCAGATTCACTTTTCAAGCATCGTCTTCGATACCCACGCCGATACACCCCAGCGATTTCTTTTCGATCATTTTGACCTGGGCCGCCGCGGTACCGAAGGCAGCGTCGATATCCCCCGGATGCGCGAGGGAGGGGTCGGCGCAATCTTCTTTGCCCTCTGGGTTCCGGTCGAAATTACCGGGGCGCGTGCCACTCGGCGAGCGCTGGATCTGATGGATGGGGTTCTCGAACAGGTCCGGCTGCACCCGGCTGATCTGATGCTCGGCACCTGCTCCGATGAAGTCCGGGCAGCCCGCGCGCAAGGAAAAATCGCCGTCCTGATGGGTGTCGAAGGCGGCCATGCCATCGACAACAATCTCGATGTCCTGCGCGACTTCTTTGCGCGTGGCGTGCGTTACATGACGCTCACGCACAATGCTGCGACTGACTGGGCCGATTCTTCGAACCAGTCTCCGCGACACAAAGGCCTGACCGAATTCGGCAGGGAGGTTGTGCGTGAAATGAATCGCCTCGGCATGCTGGTCGATATTTCTCACGTGTCCGACCAGACATTTTATGACGTACTGGAAGTCTCTCTCTCCCCCGTGATCGCGTCGCACTCCTGCTGCCGGGCGATTTGCAATGTCCCGCGTAACATGACCGACCACATGATCAAAGCCCTCGCGGCACACGGTGGCGTGATCCACATCACTTTCCACAACGCCTTCTTGAGTCAGCAGTATTCAGATGCAACCCGGTCCCCCGGCTCCGAGTGGATTCCACGCCTCGAAGCGATCAGCGAGAAGCACGGGGAGAACGAGGCGCGCAAGCTGGCCGAGGGGCAGCGTTTGAGCGACGAACGGATCCAAGCAGGACAATTGCCGCAAGTGAGCTGGGAGAAAATCGTTGAGCACATCGATCATGCCGCCCGCCTCGCCGGCGCCGGCCATGTCGGCCTGGGGTCTGATTTTGATGGCGCCTTTATGCCCGAGGGCATGGAAGACGCAGCGAAATTTTCGATGATTACCGAATCATTGCTCCGGCACGGTTATGCGGAGCCCGATGTCCGTAAAATCCTTGGGGAAAATGTGCTTCGCGCGATGGCCGAGGCAGAACGTGTCGGCCGTAAATTGCAGTCGGGCAAGGGCTAGTCAGACGAGAAAAATCGCGGCATAATGTTTGCCGCAACCATGAGCCGGAGAAACTTCATGTGCCACTACAGAAAAATACTGATCCTTGCAAGTCTGTCCGTTACGATTTCAACAGCCGCGCAAACGAATAGCCCGGGCAAAGCTCCCACCAAGAAGCCGGCCCCGGCCTCGAAGGCGCCCGCGGCAGCGAAGGCTGCGCCTTTTGATCCGGCGCTGCTGCAGCCTGCTTCGTTGCGTGCGAAGGCTCCTGAGGTCTACGAGGTGAAAGTCGTTACGACAGCGGGAGACTTTGGCATCAAGGTCACGCGTGTGTGGGCGCCGGCGGGAGCCGACCGCTTCTATAACCTTGTCCGCCATCATTTTTATGACGGGGCGGCTTTCTTCCGCGTCCTGCCGGGATTTATGGCGCAGTTCGGGCTGAGCGCATACCCGGAGGTTTCGAAGGCGTGGGAGCAAGCCAACATCAAGGACGATCGCGTCGTGCAAAGCAATCATCGCGGGTTTATCTCGTTCGCGATGGCGGGACCGAATACGCGGACAACACAGGTGTTCATTAACTTCGGTAATAATGAACGCCTCGACCAGAGCGGTTTTTCGGCCTTCGGGATGGTCACCGATGGTATGGAGGTCGTGGATAAACTGTACAGCGGTTACGGGGAAGGCGCACCGGATGGTCGCGGCCCGAGCCAGGAGCTGATCGGAACTCGCGGCCGCGCGTATCTCGCGCAAATGTTCCCGAAATTGGACAGTATCAAGACTGCGAGCCTAGTCCCCGCTGCGTCGAATCCGCCAGCGGGCAAGTAAGGCAGGCTCGTCCTGAAGCTGCTTCGATGCGAAAACGTGTTCGTTTCGCATGATTTAGAGATGGCGCATTCCAGAATATAGAACGGACTCGAAAAATGGTTTCCCCGAGCATAGAAAAGACGGGAACCCTCGTCAGAGAAAACTCGGGCGCCTTGGAGCCAGTGCGGGCCGGCGGATTCGTCTGGAGCACGTGGCTGGAGAAGGATCAGGCTGTAGCTGTCTGCTTTGCAATCACCGCTTGTATTGTTCACCTCCTGTTCAACGGCCGTTACGGATATTTCCGCGATGAACTCTACTACGCGGCTTGTGGACAGCATCTTGCCTGGGGATATGTGGACCAGGCTCCGCTGATCGCCGTGGTTGCGCGGTTTTCACGAGCATTGTTCGGCGATTCACTGCGCGCCCTGCGTTTTTTACCGGCCCTATCGTCGGGTGCGAAGATACTTCTTACAGGTTGGATCGTTCGTGAATTCGGTGGACGCCGCTACGCGCAAGTGCTGGCGGACACGGCGATGCTTTTGTGCCCCATCTATCTGACCATGGACAATTTCCTTTCGATGAACGCGTTTGAACCCGTGCTATGGATGCTTTGTGTGGCCATCGCTCTTCGAATGATCCGGACGGGCAATCAACGGCTCTGGCTGCTGTTCGGGGTGGTAGTGGGCATCGGAATTTTGAACAAACACTCGATGCTCTTCTTTGGATTCGCTTTCTTTCTCGCACTATTGGTGACCCGGCAGCGACGCCTCTTGCAAGATGTATGGATTTGGGCTGGCGGACTCATTGCGTTCGCAATGTTCCTGCCGAATCTCCTGTGGGAGATCGCAAATCACTGGCCCACATTCGAAATCCTCCGGAATGTGGACCGGTTCAAGAACGCGCATGTGTCCTGGCTTGAGTTTGTTGGTCAACAAGCGCTGTTGGTGCATCCCATGGCCACACCTATATGCCTGGCAGGGCTCTGGTATTTTCTTTGGAGTGACGCGGGGAAGGAGTACCGTTTTCTCGGATGGACATACTTGTTCATTCTCGTTCAGTTTCTGATTTTGCGAGGACGGATTTATTATCTGGCGCCGGCCTACCCGATGCTTTTTGCGGCGGGCGCGGTGGCGATCGAGGTGTGGATCGGGAATCGAGGCAGGAATTGGATCAAGGCGGCCATACTGGTTCCTCTCGTTGTAGGCGGCATCGTCGCGGCGCCGCTGGCGTTGCCAATCCTACCCGTGGACGCCGCGGCCGAATACGCTAATTTCTGGGATGTGAAACGCGTTCAAGTGGAGATTGAACCCAGCGGGAAGTTGCCTCAGCTATTCGCGGACATGATGGGGTGGCAGCAGCAGGTGAATGTTGTAGCAAGCGTTTTCCGGTCCCTCCCCGTAGACGACCAGCGGGAGGCGGCTATTTTGACCAGAAATTATGGCCAGGCCGGCGCCATTGATTATTTTGGACCGTCGTACGGCCTGCCGCGTCCAATCAGCGGACACAACAACTACTACCTCTGGGGGCCGCAACAATACACAGGAGAAGTCGTCGTCACCGTGGGGATTCCAATCGAGAAGTTGCAGCCGCTCTTCGGGCATATCGAGCTTGCCGCCACCATCCGGAACGAGTACGCGATTCCCGAGGAAAATAATTTACCAGTGTATATCTGCCGGGAGCCGAAGATGACGCTTCAAAAAGCCTGGCCGCGGCTGAAATTTTACGGATAACATTTCAGACGTTGTGGAAGGGTTTTTTCCGCCCCCTCATTCCGAACCCGCCTGGCCGCCTGAGGAATCTTTCTTCGAAGAATGCTGGAACTGGGAGCGATTCTTCGTCGCTACGCGACTCCAAGGATGGTGACCAATTCGCGCACCGAGGCCACGGACTTGTCGAACGCAGCTTTTTCCTCCGCGCTCAGCTTGATCTCGATGATCTGCTCGACGCCGCGGGCCCCGAGTTTTACCGGGACTCCGGCGTAGAGTCCCCTCACGCCATATTCGCCTTCCAGGTATGCCGCACAGGGGAGAATCTTCTTCTTGTCCTTCAGGATCGCCTCCACCATCTCGACAACCGCGGCAGAGGGTGCGTAATACGCCGACCCGGTCTTCAACAAATTTACGATTTCCACGCCGCCCTTGCGTGTGCGTTCCACAATCGCAGCAATGCGATCGGCGGGCAGCAGGTCCGGCAAGGGAATGCCCGCGACGGTGGAGTAGCGCGGCAGCGGCACCATGTCGTCGCCGTGACCTCCGAGAACGAAGGAGTGCACGTTTTCGACGGAAACGCCCAATTCTGTGGCCACGAAGCTGCTCATGCGCGCGGAATCAAGCACGCCGGCCATCCCCATCACGCGATTCTTCGAGAAGCCGCTGACCTTGTAGGCCACCTGCACCATGGCGTCGAGCGGATTCGTGACCATGATGAGGATCGTGTTCGGTGAATACTTCACGACTTGTCCCACGACGGCCTTGATGACTTCGTAGTTCGCTTTCAGCAAGTCGTCACGGCTCATCCCCGGCTTGCGTGGGAACCCGGCGGTGATCACGACGACGTCGCTGTTGGCCGTTTCCCGGTAATCTCCCGAGGCCGTGGAAATGCCCGTCACGCGCGCATCAGACCCCGTAATCGGCGTGGACTCGAGCATATCGAGCCCTTTGCCCACCGGCGGGCCGTCGAGAATATCGGTCAGCACCACGTCGGCCAGCTCCAAATCCACAATGCGCTGCGCCGTTGTCGAACCCACGAATCCACCGCCGACGACTGTTACTTTCTTCCGCATCAGTCCGTTCTCCTGTTCTACTCAAGTTAGATTTACGTGCGCGATTTCTTGCCCGCGCAACATACTGCGAGTACAGCCCTACTTTGCCACTGCTTGCGGCTGCATGTTCTCGATGATGGCGGTCGCAAATTCGGAAGTTTTCAGCTTCGTTGCGCCCTCCATCATCCGCTCGAGGTCGTACGTCACGCGCTTCTCACCGATGGTGCGCTCGATCGCGGTTTCGATCAACCGTCCCACTTCTTGCCATCCCATGAAGTCAAACATCATCACGCCCGAAAGCATCACGGAACTCGGGTTGATGACGTCCTTGTCGGCGTACTTTGGCGCCGTACCGTGCGTCGCCTCGAAACAACCGTACCCGTCGCCGATATTTGCTCCCGGCGCCATGCCCAATCCTCCAACCTGTGCGGCGCAGGCGTCGGAAATGTAGTCCCCGTTCAGGTTGGGTGTGGCCAGCACTTCGTATTCATCGGCGCGCGTCACGACCTGTTGGAAGATCGAGTCCGCGATGCGGTCGTTGATCATGAGCTTCTTCTTCCATTGTCCCTGCCCATGCGTCGCATAAATCTTGTCGAGCACCGATTTCACTTCGTCGCAGACGGACTTGCGGAAAGCCTCCGTAGCCTGCTCGAGTCCCGGCTCGATCATCGCTGCGTTCTTCTCGACGGTGAGCTGCGGATTGAGGTCCCGGTTATCCACAATCCAGCTCTCGCGTTCGGTGACGATTTTGTTGCGGAATTCGTCTCTTGCCAGGTCGTAGCCCCAGTCGCGGAACGCGCCTTCGGTAAATTTCATGATGTTGCCCTTGTGCACGAGGGTTACGACGCGCTTCTTGTTTTCGAGAGCGTACTGGATCGCCCGGCGGACCAGCCGCTTCGTACCCGTCGGCGAAATCGGCTTGATGGCGACGCCGGAATCGGCGCGAATTTGCTTTGGCCCTCCGCCAAGCATTTCCTTGTTGAGAAAATCGAGCAGCTTTTTCACTTCCGGCGTGCCGGATTTCCACTCGATCCCGATATACACATCCTCGGTATTTTCGCGGTAGATGACGATGTTCATGCGTTCGGGGTGCTTCACAGGGGAGGGAACACCTGCGAAATAGCGGACGGGCCGCACACAGGCGTAGAGATCGAGGATCTGCCGCAAGGCGACATTCAGCGAGCGGATTCCTCCGCCAACCGGTGTAGTCAGCGGTCCTTTGATCGCGATACGAAAATCGCGGATCGCGTTCACGGTTTCGTCGGGGAGCCACTGCTTGAATTCGTTGAACGCTTTTTCCCCAGCGAACACTTCAAACCACGCCACCTTGCGCTTGCCGCCGTAGGCCCGCTCGATCGCCGCGTCGAAAACACGCCGGGAGGCTTTCCAGATGTCGCGCCCGGTCCCATCACCTTCAATAAAGGGAATGATCGGCCGGTCGGGTACTACGAATTTGCCTCCCACGAATTCGATCGGTTTGCCATCCTGCGGGATGGCCCTGCCGTTATAGGATTGCTTCATTTCTATGCCCCTCAGTGGGCTGTGATGCTAAGTGCGCAAGCCCGAAAGAATAACACACTCCACGCTTACACGACACTCCGGCCGCAACGAACAATACAGTCTCCCAATCAAAAAAAACGCCCCCGACGACATGATCGGGGGCGTTTTTCCTGCTCTGAGATGGCTGGGCCGGGCGCCGCCATTGCTGGCGTGCGGGAAATCCTAGATGTCGTAGTAGAGGTGGAATAAAGGGCCGAGTTGACAGCGTGTAACTTACAGAAAATGCTTATGCAGGATTCGATACAACTGGAGAAATGGGTTGTCTTCCTGCCAAATTCCTGCCACGGCGCACCCCAGCAGGGATTCAGTGCGGGATTTACGGCGTGCGCTTTGACATCGGGCTGGGCTCCTCACTTGCGGGCATTCTACTACGGCATCGCCGGGGCGATTCCGGTAAGACGGCACTACAGGCGGCCAAGGGCTTTGCGATAGCTTTCGCGTTTGCCGTTGAGCAAATCAGCCATGAAAGCCCACGCTTCTTTGGTGGACACGCGCCTATAAATTCGCTTGTTCAAGCTACCGTCAAGGAGCCGTTCGTCAACTTCGGCGGCAGCTTCCTTGCCGCGTACCAGTTGGTAGCCGGAGCTTTCGTTTCCGATACTTCCTACCTTTGCGTAGATCCGGCTTATTGCATCGGCTTCTTCAACTCGAAAAGGAATGGGCGGTGTCTTTCGTCGTTGTAAAAATTCCAGACGTCAAAGGAAATGTCTAATCCATCGGCAAAGTGCAGCGGCAGCCCCTGCGCTAAGCCTGTGGTGGAAGTAGCCACAGCGATGCGAACAACGATGTGCTGGTTATTTCTGGAAATTTCCCGGTACAACTGCCTGCGCATTCGCCGCTTGCGATTTTCCGCTTGGATAAATCTAACGCCGTAGCCGCCGATTCCGCCGAATATAGTCTTGAGGATGTCGGGCCAAGCGAAGGCCATGCGCGGATTCTACCACTTTGGCGCGGGGCTGAAACAACCGCGAAATTGAACGGGACTCTACAGTGGATTAGCTTGTGACAGGAAGCGAGGCAAGTGTTGCAGCGATGGTCGGGCTTTCACCAACTCATCTAGGAAAACAGTATACTCAGTGATGAAATGTGCATGTCTTTGTTGAAAGCCGTTAAGTGTGCCTTTTTCTTGCTCGGTCAGCTTTTTGCGAACTTCGTCAGGAAGGTTTGTGAATATAGGCGCAACGCACAGATTAAAGTACTGTCCCGCGAGATTCTGGAATTCTTGCACGTCGTATTGGAGTTCGGAGAACGAAGGACGTTGACGCTCA
>JBGPXQ010000224.1:0-4467 GCA_041492805.1 Terriglobia bacterium
CGAATACCCTCACAAATGAATGCAGTCGGCATACCCTTTGGCTTCCTCTCTCGATTCGCTGCGCCCCAATCCGGTTACGCCGTGGACTTGCCGAGACCCAGCACGCGCTCGGCGTTTCGGTGGAACACGCGCTCCTTAATGTCGTCCGAATAACCGAGCTCATCCCATTCACGCAGCAGCCGCTGATACGGGATGCTCGGATAATCGCTGCCGAACAGAATCTTGTCCTTCAACCGCCCTCGAATGTCGCGCACCAACGACGGCGGAAAATATTGCGGCGCATAGCCCGACACCTCCCAAAAGACGTTGCCCTTGTGCAGGGCTACCGCCGTCATCTCATCGACCCACGGCCAGCCGATATGCGCGGCGACGATGGTCAGGTCCGGAAAGTCGGCTGCGAGTTCGTCAACCGCCGATGGGTGCGCGTGGCGAATCCTGGCGCCCATCCCGCCGGGCATGCCCGCACCCATCCCGGTCGTGCCGACGTCGATCATCACGGGCGCCTTCAGTTCATTGATGACCTCAAAGAGCGGATAGAGCCGCCGGCCGTTGACTGCGAAATGCCCCACGATGGGATGGAAGTGAAATCCCAGCATGTGCAGATCCCGGATCGCATGTTTAGCTTCACGAATGGCGGCCTCGCCTTTGAACGGATCGACTGCGCCCCATGCTTGAATGATGCGGTCAGGATGGCGCTTCTGCATGGCCGAAACGCAATCGTTCGAACAGGGAGGCGTGGCGACGGTTGTTTCGAGATCGAGCGCCACCAGAATCGCCTCTACGCCCGCATCCGTGAAATCCTTGACCACTTCTTCTTCCGTCTTGGGAACCCAAGCACGTTTCCAGTACTTCGCCAGCGCATCCACGTACGGCTGCTGGCAGGCGATCCACTCCCGGGTGTTTGGGTAGCAATGAACGTCGATGATTCTCACAAAACTCTCCGAAGAAAATTAGGAATCCCGGCTTATGCAGTGGTGCGGCTCCGCTCTGCCCACTCTGCTGCGACTCTTGGGGAAATCATCTCCACCAGTTTTTTCTTGGAGACTTTGCCGAACGTCGACAATGGGAAATCCGGCAGAATTTCCAGGCGCTCGGGAATCTTAAACTTGGCGATTTCCTTGCCGAGCAGAAAAGTTTTCAGCTCGTCGAAACGCAGGCTTGCGGCGTCCCGCAACAAAACGCAAGCGCACATTCGTTCGCCCATGTCGGGGTCCGGGACGGCAATGCAGGCGACATTTTTGACCGCGGGATGCGAAAGAAGCAGGTTCTCGACTTCCTCGGCGCTGATTTTTTCGCCGCCGCGGTTGATCAGATCCTTCTTTCTTCCCTCGACCATGTAGTTCCCCGAAGGATGCTGCCGCATCAGGTCGCCCGACCGGTAAAAACCGTCCGGGGTGAAAGTGCGGTCGTTATACTCCGGCACACCGAAGTAGCCTCGCAACGTGTACGGACCGCGGCAGCACAATTCTCCCACCTCGCCGGGCGGAACTTCGATGCCGTCATCATCGAGAATCCGCACTTCGTCATCCGGGCTGACAGGACGCCCCACCGTTTCGAGCCGGACGTCCTCAGGATCGTCAATCCGCACAAACATTAAAAGGCCTTCCGACATCCCGAAGTTTTCCTGAATAAAGGCGCTCGGGATTAATCTCTTTGCGAGCAGCCTCACTTCCGGCTGGAGCCGCTGCCCGCCACTTTGGATATAACACAGCGAAGAAAGATCGTATTTTTTCACCGCAGGATCGTTGAGGAGGCGGATCAGCAGCGCGGGAACAACTTTTAGATGTGTAACGCCATGTTTCTCGATGAGCGCGCACATGTTGTCCGGCTTCGTGCTCGAGCTGACCGCCACCTTTCCGCCGTGAAAGAAGAAACCCTGGATGCCGGGACACGCCAAAGGCAGATTGTGCGCGACCGGCAACACGATCAGAAGGATCGAGTCCGCATTGACACCGCAAACGCTCGCGGCAACCTTGGAATTGTAGGCATAGTCGTTGTGCGTGCGCGGAATCAGCTTCGGGATGCCCGTGGTCCCGCCGGACAGCTGAAAAACTGCGGGATCAACAGGGTCGATGCGTATCGCGCGGAGCGCTGAGGCAGAAAGCTTCGCAGGCGTAGCAATCATTTCCGAGAGCGATAGAAAACCTTCGCGTGATCCGCCCAGAACGATCCCGTACTTCAACGTTGGGCTTTCTTTGCGAATGCGATCGACGATTGCCGCATAGTCACAATCGCCCAGGCGGTCGGGGATCACGCAGGCCGTGGCGCCGGAGAACTGCACGAACTGGCTGATTTCCGCGTACCGGTGAGTCACCAGAGCCGCAATCGGGATGCACCCGATCTTTTGCAGCGCAAAGTAGAGGGTCACGAACTCGGCCACGTTTGGCAGTTGAACAACGACGCGATCGAGCGGCACAAGGCCGGCGCCCAGAAGATGCAGGGCCAGGTTGCTCGACAAACGGTCGAGTTCGGCATACGTGATGGACCGGTCGCGGTCGATCAGGGCGACGCGGTCCGCGTAGCGTTCGAAAACGACCTTGAATTCCTGCGCGAGAGATTTGTCAGCCCAATACCCTCGCTCACGATAACGCTGCGCGAACTCCGGCGGAAACGGAACGACCCCTTCCAGCATTCGTTCTTTCCTTTCGGCTCAGGTTGTAGCTGCATATCCCCCGTCGATGACAATGATTTCGCCATTGACGAAGCGATGGCCCACGATCAAGCCGACGATGACTTCGGCCACATCCTCGGGCGTCGCGACGCGGCGCAGCGGAGTGTGTTTCGCGCGGCGCGCCATCAAATCATCATACTTGTCCTTGAGCATTCGCACCATCCAGTCGCCCTCTATCCACCCCGGCGCCACCGCGTTCACGCGGATTTCCGGAGCCAGATTGAGCGCCAGCAGCTTGGTGAGGCTCACGACCGCAGCCTTGCTTGCGGCGTAAGGAAGGGGCTGAGGTCCCGGCCGCAGCCCGACGATGCTGGCTGTGTTGACGACGCTGCCGCGCGCTTCTTTTAGAAGTGGCACGGCGGCGCGGGTAACCTGGAACATTCCGCGGACGTTGACCGCGAAAACGCGGTCCCATTCCTCGGCCGTCATGGCTTCGAAGTCATTCGCCTTGATTTCCGTCGTTGTGCCGGCATTGTTCACCAGGGCATCGAGGCGGCCAAACTCCTGTTTGGTCGCTTCGAGCATCTTGCGAACGCACAGATCATCGCTCACGTCGCACTTGAACAGCACCGTCTTCGCGCCTTTCGCTTGCGCCTGCTCCGCCGTCGTGCGAGCCGCCCGTTCGCTCCGGCTGTAGTTGATGACCACATCGAATCCCGCTTCGGCCAGGGCCACCGCCGCAGCACGCCCGATTCCCGTGGCCGCACCTGTAATCAACGCAACTTTCTTGCTCTGCGCCATATTCGTCTCCTATCCGAAGGTGCGGCTTGCGAATGTTCCTTCGTGCGACTTAGGTCCTGAATCGTCATTCATCACGCGTGCCGTGCTTTGCCGCGCTCCTGTTGAGTGGCACTCTAGAGTTCGGAGAATTCCTACCACACAAGTGGCGGAGACTCAAACGGGAGACTTTAGCGAAGCGTCTGTGCATGAAGCGAGAAGGCCGGTTTCGCCGCGTCCTCGGTGGGAAACAGCCCCCGGCCAGCAACGAACAGATTGGCGACACTCCGGCCGCGCCACGACCCTCGTGGAAATCAAGATTTTATGGCACAGTAGATTGCGATGGCCGAACCGGGGAACCCCTCACGCGCTGGGCGCGTTGCCTTCACTCATCCCGATTTTGCTCTTTATCAGCTAGGGCGGTTTTTCATCGTTCTCGGGCTGGAGATGCAGTCGGTTGCCGTCGGATGGCAAATCTATGAAATCACGAAGCGGCCGCTGGACCTGGGTCTGGTGGGTCTGGCGCAGTTCACGCCGGGCATTCTCTTGTTTCTCGTCTCAGGCCATGCCGCGTACCGCCTCGACCGCCGCAAACTCCTGATCGCCTGCTACGCCGGGTTTTCCGTGTGCTCTGGATTGTTGCTATTTACCGCTGTGCGGGGAATGCATTCGGTTTACCCCATCTACGCCGTGGTGGTTCTTATCGGTATTGTTCGCTCGTTCAACGGCCCAGTGAGCCGGGCTCTGCTGCCGCAGATCGTCCCCGAAGAGCATTTCCCGAACGCGGTCGCATGGAACGGTTCCGTCAATCAGGGTGGGACGATCCTAGGCCCTTCTATCGGCGGCCTGGTATATGCGCTCGCCAAAGGCCCCTCGGCTGTCTACACGCTGGCGATGTTAGCCGGGATGGGCGCAATTATTGCCATGGCGCGAATCAAGCTCCGGTCCAAGGCGCGCCCGCGGGAGCAGTTCAGCCTGAAGACGGTGCTGGCAGGACTTGACTATATCCGGAGGCATAAGATCGTCCTGGGTTCCATTTCGCTGGACCTGTTTGCGGTGCTGCTCGGCGGAGCGGTGGC
>JBGPXQ010000035.1:0-12555 GCA_041492805.1 Terriglobia bacterium
GAGCGTCTGGCTGGCCTGACGGATACCGCCAAAGCATTGGTCGCGGCTCACGTTGCGGCGGAGCTTCGACGGCCCGTTGTTGTGCTTGTGGCATCCGGCGCGCGCGCGGAAACGTTGGCCGCGTCCTTGCAGTTTTTCTACAGGGCGCTCGCAGGTCAGGAGGCCACCGAAGTGGCCGTTTTGCCTGCCCTCGATGCGTTACCCTGGCAGGAAGTCTCGCCACACCCGGAAATCCTCGAGACTCGTGCGGTCACGCTCTGGCGATATGCAAGCGGGCTCGTCCGCGTGGTTGTTGCGCCGATTGCCGCGGCGCGCATGCGCCTGGCTGACGCCGCATCTTATGCGGGACAGGCGTGCACGATTGCGCGAGACCAGGAAATCTCGCTTGAAGAGTTTGTGGCGCATCTCCGGAGCGTCGGATACGAATCCCACGACATGGTTGAAATGCCCGGCCAATTCACGGTTCGCGGAGGAATCGTGGATGTGTTCCCTGCAGAGGCAGAGCGGCCCGTGCGTCTCGAATTACTTGGAGATGCAGTTGAATCCTTGCGGGAGTTTGACCCGAACACGCAGCGTTCGGTACGCCCAATCGAGCGCGTGACTCTTCCGCCGCTGCTGGAACTTCCTGCGAACGGCTCCCGAGGTAGCGAGCATTCCGTCGGGCTGGAAATATTTCCGCGGGCGCATTCCTTGTTGGATTTGCGCGAGGAAACCGTCGTCATTCTCGACGAGCCGCAAGCGATAGACGAAGCAGCAAAGGAGTTCTTCGCGAATGCGGAAGACACATATCAAAAAGCGGGTGACTCTACTGAGAACGCGATTGCATCGTATTTTTTTACTGACGATTGGGACCTGCAACTCTCGCGCCATGCGCGTCTCGAACTCGATCACCTCCTCGTAGCGCGGGAGGGAATCGAGACGCGCACGATTCAAACGCAATCCACGACGCGCTATCACGGCAACGTTCCCGCGTTCATGGCGGAAGCTCGCGAACGCATCACCGCGGGCGAGAGAGTCCTGCTTGCGGCCGGGAATCTCGGTGAACTCGAGCGGTTCGTCGATCTTTGCCATGAATACGAAGCGCCATACCGCCTGGGCGAGATTGAAGAAAATCCCACGAGCGCGCGTCTGGCCGAGGACTCGACCGCCGGCAGTGTCCCAGCGGTTGTTCTGGTTCGCGCGCCGTTCACCGACGGCGTCGTTTTTCCCGATTCTCATCTGACGATCTACGGGACGGGCGATCTCTTTGAGACTCAGCCACCGGGTGCATCGTCACGCCGGCGGCCGAAAACAGCCAGTTTTTTCAGCGACTTTTCCGAGCTGAAGTCCGGGGATTACGTGGTCCACGTGGACCACGGCATCGGCCAGTTTGAAGGGTTGCACCAAATTGAAAATGGCGGCGCGCGCGGTGAGTTTATGCGCCTTCGTTACGCGGATGACGCGCGCCTCTATGTGCCGCTCGAGCGCCTCGACCTGGTGCAGAGCTACCGCGCGGTCGAAGGGGCGAAGCCCGTTCTCGACAAGCTCGGAGGCACGACTTGGACGGCGCGCAAAGCCCGCGTGCGCAAATCGGTCGAAGACATGGCCGACAAACTATTGAAGCTGTACGCGGAGCGGAAGGCCGGACAAGGCTTCGCGTTCTCGCCGGACGGCGCGTTTCAGCATGAGTTTGAGGACGCCTTTGAGTTTGAAGAAACGCCGGATCAGGCCATCGCTATCGCGGATGTGAAACGCGATATGGAACGCCCGCAGCCGATGGACCGCCTCCTCTGCGGCGACGTAGGGTACGGCAAGACCGAAGTGGCGATGCGCGCTGCCTTCAAGGCCGTCACCGACTCGAAGCAGGTCGTCGTCCTTGCTCCAACAACGGTCCTTGCGTTCCAGCATTACGAGACGTTTCGCCGCCGCTTCGCGGCGTTTCCCGTCAACATCGACATGGTCAGCCGGTTTCGCACGCCGCGCGAGTTGAAAGAGGCTCTGACCGGCGTGGAGGCGGGCAAGGTGGACATTGTCATTGGCACGCACCGTCTGCTCTCGCGCGATGTGAAATTTCACGACCTCGGCCTTCTCGTGGTGGACGAAGAACAGCGCTTCGGCGTCGCGCACAAGGAACGTTTGAAAGAACTGAAGCACAACGTCGATGTGCTGACGCTTTCGGCGACTCCCATTCCGCGGACACTCAACATGTCTCTGGTCGGGCTGCGGGACATGAGTGTGATCGAAACGCCGCCGAAAGACCGCCTCGCGATTCAAACTGTTGTGGCTCCCTTTGGCGAAATGCTGGTGCGTCGCGCGATTGAGGAAGAGCTGGCCCGCCAAGGGCAAGTTTTCCTCGTGCACAATCGGGTCGAGACCATTTACTACCTCGCCGCTCTGGTCAACCAACTCGTTCCAAAAGCGCGTGTCGTCGTGGGGCACGGCCAGATGAACGACAGAGAGCTTGAATCCGTGATGCTGAAATTCGTGCGTGATGAGGCCGATGTGCTTGTTTCCACGACCATCGTCGAAAACGGGCTTGATATTCCGCGCGCGAACACAATTATTATCAATCGCGCGGACCGCTTCGGCCTTTCCGAGTTGTATCAACTTCGCGGACGCGTAGGGCGTTCGAACCAGCGCGCCTATGCTTACTTGCTTGTCCCGGAGGACGTGTCGCTTACTCCGTTAGCCAAGCGCAGGCTCGCGGCACTCAAGGAATTCAGCACTCTCGGAGCGGGGTTCCGTGTTGCGGCGCTTGATCTGGAATTGCGAGGAGCTGGAAACCTGCTCGGAGGGCAGCAGCACGGGCATATCAACGCGATTGGGTTTGATCTGTATTGCCAAATGATGGAGCGGGCGGTTGCCGCCTTGAAAGGTGAAGAGACCAAGCCGGAGATGCGCGCCACAATCAACCTCGGGCTCGATATTCGCATCCCACAGGAGTACATCCCGAACGAGAACTTGCGCTTGAGGACGTATAAGCGCATCGCGGGAATCACGAATGACGCGGAACGGGAAGAGGTGGGCCGTGAACTGGCCGATCGGTTTGGGCCGTCGCCCCCCGCCGTGGGAAACCTTCTCGATTATGCACTGCTGAAGGGACTGGCCGAGCAGCTTCTGGTTTCATCGATAGAGCGGCGGGCCAACGAAGTGGCGATCAAATTTCATCCGGAGACGACTTTGCCGCCGGAGAAACTGGTCGGGCTCATCCGAGCCAGGGGAGAGGGGATGCGCCTGGACCCGGGCGGAACGCTCTGGATGCGCATCGAGCGACGCGGCCGGATCGCCGAAAGTGTCAGAAACGTGTTGCTTCCCCTGGAAACGAAGCGATAAACTTCAGAGTAGAGTGATTCCTATGAAACAAAGTCAGTGGCTGATTGTTCCCCTGTTTTTTGCCGCCGCAAGTCTTAGCGCGCAGACGAAAACTGTAATCGTCGAAGAAATCGTCGCGCGCGTGAATAACGACGTCATTACGCGCGAGGATTTGGCGCATGCGCGGGCAAGCCTCAACAGCGAAGTACAGCAGGAATGCCAGAATTGCACTCCGAACCAGTTGCGCGAGCAGATTGCCTCAAAAGAAAAAAACCTCCTGCGCGACCTGATCGACCAGTCGCTGCTCGTGCAACGCGCGAAGGACTCCAACATTAACGTTGACGGCGAAGTCATCAAGAGGCTGGATGCCATCCGCCAGCAATACAAGTTTCCCGACATGGAAACCCTAGAGAAAGAGGTCACCAACACCGGACAAGACTTCGAGGACTTCAAGAGCCAGATCAAGAATCAGTTGCTGACCCAGGATGTGATCCGCAAGGAAGTGGGCTCGCGCATCATCAACAGTCATGAAGACGTCGTCAAATATTACGAGGCTCATAAGCAAGATTTCGTGAGGCCGGAGATGGTCGTGCTCCGCGAAATCTTCGTTTCCACCGAAGGCAAGCCCGCTGCAGACGTTCCCGCCCTCCGCAAGAAGGCCGAGAATTTGCGGGACCGTGTGCTGAAGAATGGCGACGATTTCGGCGAATTGGCCAAGCGTTTCTCCGACAGTCCTACCGCGCAGCAATCAGGCGAGCTCGGATCGTTCGAACGGTCAAAACTCGACCCGAATATTTCGGAGAAAGTGTTTGCGCTGAACCGCGGACAAATGACCGATGTAATCGATACGAAAACTGGATTTGAGATTCTTCAGGTCCGGGAGCGCTACCAGGCGGGCGAGCAGCCGCTCGACAAAGTGGAACCCGAGATCAGTAACCGTCTTTATGAAGGAAAAATGGAGCCGGCAATGAGGGCCTATCTCCAGACTTTGCGGGAAGACAGCTATGTCCAGATAAAGCCCGGCTACTCGGATACGGCGGCGGTGAGCAGCCAGCCGATCGAGGAAGTTGCTGTGACGCCTGATAAGGACACCAAGAAGAAATCCGGCCGAAGACTTCTGATCATTCCCAAGAAGAAATCCGGAACATGAAACAGGCCTTTGTCTCCGCCCTGCAGGCCGACCAGAACATTACCTCCTATTTTCTCGTTTGCGAAAAAGAGATACGTTCGACACGCGATGGGAAGCCGTATCTGCGCCTGGAGTTGGGAGACCGCACCGGCACGATCGAAGCGCGCATGTGGGAAGGTTTCGAACGCGAAGCGGCCTCATTCGAGCGGGACGATTTTGTCAAAATCCAGGCTCGCGTCGAAAGCTATCGCAACAAACTTCAGATTTCGATCGACAAGATCCGCCGGGCTGACGAGCATGAGGTGGACGCCGCGGATTTCTTCGCCCACACCGCTGAAGATGTGGAGCAGCTTTACGCAAGACTGCTCGAGTTTGTCGCTTCGGTTGGAAATCCGTGGCTGAGGCGCCTTCTGGAGAACGTTGTCCGGGACCCGGAGATCGTTCCGCGCCTCAAACGCGCGCCGGCGGCCAAGGTGATGCATCACGCCTATCTCGGAGGCCTGCTCGAACACGTGGTGAGCTTGTGCGGCCTCTGCCGCGCGGTTCTTGCCCAATATCCTGAAGCGGATCCGGACCTGTTGCTGACCGGCGCGGTGTTGCACGACATAGGGAAACTGGAGGAATTGAGCTACGAGCGCTCGCTCGGTTACACCGACGAAGGCCAGCTGCTCGGGCACATTTTGATCGAATACGAACGCGTCACCAGGAAGATCGACGCCATCGAGGAATTTCCATCCAGCCTGAAGACGCTGGTACAGCATATGGTCGCCAGCCATCACGGGCAGTATGCGTTTGGTTCGCCCAAGCTTCCCATGTTCCGCGAAGCACTGATGCTGCATTATCTTGACGACTTGGACTCCAAGATGGCCGCGGTTCGCACTGCGCTTGCTTCCGATAAGGGCGAGGGCAACTGGACGGCATTTAGCGGGGCGCTCGAGCGTCGTTTCCTGCGGGTTGATCTTTTCCGCCGTGGGGAAGAAGCGGCAGCGAAGAATGCTCCAACGCAGCCACAAGCGGATGAGCTGAAGAGTCTGGGTGCGAAGGAATAACGGGTGCGGGCTGTACTTGCAGCCCGCCGGGAGATGTATGGAACAAGGCGTATCGCCCAATCGCGGCAGCGGTCCTCGGCACTCCATTCTCGACCTCGCCCCGCTCGAATTGGAGTGCATGAGCGTGCTCTGGCCGCTCGGCGAGGGCACTGTCCGCGACATCCATCAGCAACTCGCCGCTTCGCGGCCTCGGGCTTACACGACGATCATGACGATCATGGACCGGCTGGCGCAGAAGGGGATCGTGACGCGGCGTAAAGTAGGGCGTGCGTATCGATATCAGGCAAATTTGAGCGCCGAAGAGGCGCGCGTCAGTGCGATTGAAAAAATTGTTACTGGATTTTTTGACGGCTCCGCCGAGGCGCTCGCTGCCCATCTCGCGGCCGTGGGTGGAAGGGCTCATTCATTTGCTTCTGCGCCTGCGCGGCCTGAACCACGCTGGCGTGAGGCACTACCTGAAGCGCCGGAGTTGTCTCCGAGCGCCCCCATTGACGGAACCGATGCCCCCGTTGAAGAATCAGTAACACAGCGGCTGGACGAAACTTTATTGTAGGCGAGGACGGGCGCGGGCTGTACTTGCAGCCCGCCAAAAAAATGCTACCCGCACAATTCACGATCCGCGATAAGTGCATTGCTCCGGCAACAGTCCTCGCGCCTATGGCCGGTGTGACCGATACGGTTTTTCGCCGGATGATCCGGGGCCTCGGCGGCTGCGGCCTGATCATGACAGAATTCACCAGCGCCGAGTGTATTACGCGAAATGCAGCGCGCACGTCCCGGTATCTTTTCTTTGAGCCGGACGAGCGCCCCATTACGGGCCAGTTGTTCGGCGCCGACCCGAATGTAATGGCGCGCGCGGCTGGTATGGTCGAGCAGCTCGGGTTCGACTTCGTCGATATCAATCTCGGCTGCCCGGCGAAGAAAGTAGTCAAGTGCGGCGGCTCAGGTCTGCTGCGCGACCTGAAGGCGCTCGAACAGGTGCTGCGTGCCGTGCGCGCGGCGGTAAGCATCCCGCTGACCATCAAGCTTCGCGCTGGATGGGATGAAACCACTATCGTCGCGGTGGAAGTGGCGCGCATGGCGGAGCAGATTGGCATCGAGGGAATCGCCGTCCACCCGCGCACTCGGTTACAGGGATACACGGGGCGCGCAGATTGGAGTATCATTCGCGCAGTGAAGCAGGCGGTGGTCGTTCCTGTGATAGGCAACGGCGACATCAATACACCCGCAGACGCGATGAGAATGGTACGTGAAACCGGCTGCGACGCCGTGATGATTGGACGTGCCGCGTCGACGAATCCTTGGATTTTCCGGCAGATTGCCCAGAGTATGGAAACAGGAACCTACGACGAGCCAACTGAGACGGACCGGTATCGCCTGCTGTCCACGTACTTCCGCAACCTGGTGGAGACCGACTGGCCCGACGCGATCGGCAAGATGAAGCAGTTCGCATGCTGGTTCACGCACGGGGTTCGCGACGGCAGCGCATTGCGCAGGACCGTGCACACGGCGCGCACACCCGCCGAAATTCTAGACCGAGTGGATTCGTTTTTCGCTGATTCCGTCACCGCAGGAGGCGCTTTATGACCGCTGCTGGCGCGACAACCCCCGCCCTCGAACGCCGCCGCGAACGCCGTGTTCCGGTCCACCTTCCAATGCTGGTTCGCGGCACGGACCGCAGCGGCGCGTGGTTCGAGGAGCAGACCTCCAGCGAGAACGTGTGCCGTGGGGGCGCGGCTTTCGCGACCCGCTACACGGTGGATCTCGGCATGAGAATAGAGATTAGCATTCCATCTTCGCCATCAAAGGGTGAGCCCGATGCGGAATTCTCCACGCATGGCCGCATTGTCCACATCGCACCGGGGAAAGACAATCGCGAGCTGATTGTCGGCGTTGAGTTCACCGGCCCGCGCTTTCACCGCATGTTCGTTTCGGAATCGACTTCATAGTCGGCTTTGTGGGTTGCGGTTCCTGTGGTGAGCGCAGCTGAACCGTTAGCCGCAACATTCAATCGTGCAAAAGCTGGGGGCTTCAGCGCGTGAGTGAAGACGTAGTCTTGGTTTTTGTAGCGTCCGCCTTCAGGAGGGCATGTGCTTAAATTTACAGTGCAGGCCTAATGGCCGACGCTGCAATAGCGCCTCAAATCTGCGTTCCCACGCAGACTCTCCAGCCCCTGAAATCCCCCCACCCTCAATTTAGCGTTCCAGCAGAAGCTGCTTGTAGGCTTCGCGCTTGGCCAAGCCACGCTCCCGCGCCGCCTGTTTGAGCGCTGCTTTGCGGTCGATGCCGGCCTCCGCTTCGAGCTGTTCGACGCGCTCTTTAAGGGACACGCCGGGCCCCACCTGCTGAGTCTGTGCATCGCCCCTCCCGATCAAGAGTGTGATTTCCCCTCGTGGCGCGCGTTTGCGCACGGATTCGAGCAGTTCGGAAAGGTGGCCTCGCAGAAATTCCTCGTGAATCTTCGTGACCTCTCGTGCAATGACGGCCGGGCGGGGCCCAAGAATATCCAAGGCATCGGCAAGAGTTTCTACAAGCCGGTGCGGGGCCTCGTAGAAGATCAGGGTCCGCGACTCCTGTTTCAGCGCATCGAGAGCCTTCCGGCGCGCGCCAGCGCGCGGCGGCAAGAATCCTACGAACAAGAACTCTTCCGTCGGTAGCCCGGAAGCTGCCAGGGCCGCAATCAAGGCCGAGGGCCCTGGGATTGGCACCACGGGAATATGATGACGCAGGCACAGAGTAACCAGGTGATGCCCAGGGTCGGATATTCCTGGTGTGCCGGCATCACTGACTAGGGCGACCTTGGCGCCCTGCTCCAGTTCAATCACCAATTCAGGGGAGCGGGTCAATTCATTGTGTTCGTGATAGCTGACCAATTCTTTCCGAATGCCGTAACGATGGAGCAATTTTTGCGTTTGCCGTGTGTCTTCGCAAGCGATGAGGTCCGCTTCTTTGAGGATGCGAACGGCACGCAGTGTAATGTCTTCGAGGTTACCGATCGGCGTGGCCACCAGGTACAGGCAGCCGGTCGCTATTTCGGATTGGGCTTTCGTTGCCATTCTTAATCCAGTGCCGTCAGTTTAGCATGTAGCGGAAACATGCGACGTCTGTTGCGTCTATCGAACTTGTCCGCCACACAGGCATGAGCAGTTGCGCAGCGTGATAAGATAAAAAGCTTATCATTAAGCAGGAGGAGATTCGAATTGCCGCTCTACGAGTACCGCTGCCTGAAATGCAAGCGCCACACCGATAAGATTGAAAATCTGAATGGGCCGCACCTGAAAAAATGCCCGCATTGCGGCGGCAAAGTAGAATCAGTCCTCACCGCTCCGGCGATCCAGTTCAAGGGCACCGGTTGGTACGTCACCGATTACGGCCGGAAGACCTCGGGCGAAGATGGTTCGAAATCCGAAAAGTCCGAAAAATCAGAGAAATCTGAGAAGTCCGAGAAGTCTGATAAGTCCTCGAAATCCGACTCCAAGTCGGAGCCCGCAAAGGAAGCAAAGAAGACTGCAGCCTCAAAGGATAAATAGTTTGCGGTGAACAGAGTTCGAAGGAAGCCGTTACAGCTTGAGCGAACGCAGGTAGTCCCGGAAATCTCCGCCGAACTCCTGGTTTTCAAGTGCGATCTCGACGGTGGCCTTCAGAAAACCCAGTTTGTCTCCCGCATCATACGACTTCCCATCGTACAGATGGGCGTATAGCCCGGATTCCTTTGCGAGCAAGCGCAGGGCGTCGGTCAATTGAATCTCACCGCCGCGGCCCGGCTTCGTGCGTTCCAGGCAATCGAATACCTCAGGGGGTAGGACGTAACGTCCAGTAACGCCGAGGTTGGAAGGCGCTTCCGACGGGCTCGGTTTCTCGACGAGGTCACGAATACGCATAAGCCGTTTGCCCCAGCGAGAATCTCCAGCGGGTTCGACGTCCACGATGCCATACAGTCCGGTTCTTGCGAGCGGTACTTCCTCGACGGTGATGGCGCCTTTGCCGGTGGCCTCATAGACCTCGACCAGTTGGCGCGTCGCGGGCCGCGGGCCCGGCATGATCACATCGCCAAGCAAGACAGCAAATGGCTCGTTGCCCACCAACTCCTTGGCTACGAGAACGGCGTGGCCGAGTCCGAGCGGCTCTTTCTGCCGCGTATAGCTGAAGTGCACCATGTTTCCGATGTTGTGGACCAGTTCGGCCAGATCGGACTTGCCCTTGCTTTCGAGAAAGCTTTCGAGTTCCGGTGAGGAGTCAAAGTGGTCCTCGATTGCGTTCTTACCGCGGCCGGTGACGATGATGATGTTCTCGATTCCGGAAGCGACACACTCCTCCACGACGTATTGGATCAACGGCTTGTCGACGACGGGCAGCATTTCCTTCGGCTGCGCTTTGGTCGCGGGGAGGAATCGTGTGCCCAGTCCTGCCGCAGGCAGGACAGCTTTCCGGACGCGCTGGGGCTTCTCGGCCATGGACTTAGCGGTGCTCAGCCACCTTACGTGGCGTTCGCGTTCCATGTCAATCCATCTAATGCTTCGAAAGTGGCGAAAGTCTAATCTCTTGGAGCGCGCGAAACTGCTCTCGCGGTTTCCGTAGCGCCGGCTTCTTGCTCGTCCTCACGCAGGATGGGCCGGCGCTTTTCTCGGTTCTTGTGCGAGGGCAAAGAAAGCCGGCGGGGTGCCCGCGCTACCTGGATACTCCGTTTTAGTTCTACAAGTCGCCACGAAACTCAGAACCCGATGAGGAACTGTCTAGCGCCGCTGTGCTAACATGGAAATTTCTCGAGGCGGGCAATCGACTTATGTCAACGCGCATCCTGGGAATCGAATCATCGTGCGACGAAACCGCTGCCGCAATTGTCGCGGATGGTCGCGACATTTTGTCGAGCGTGGTCGCCTCACAGATGGATATCCATCGCAAGTATGGCGGCGTAGTGCCCGAGCTAGCCTCGCGCGAGCACCTGCGGCAGATCGTCCCGGTTGTTCGCGAAGCACTCGCGCAGGCCGGACTCTCCTTTGCCGATATCGACGCCGTTGGCGTGACCCAGGGACCCGGGTTGGTCGGCTCGTTGCTGGTCGGTGTGACGTATGGCAAGGTTCTTGCCCTCGAACTCGGCAAGCCGCTCGTCCCGGTGAATCATCTCGAAGGCCATGTCCATGCCGTGTTCCTCGAGGCTCACCTGGCAGGACGCACACCGGAACTGCCGGCGGTCTGTCTGATCGTTTCCGGTGGACACACGTTGCTCTATCACGTGCAGGCAGAGAACGGGAAGGGTGACGTGCCCTCGCGCGGATTTGTGTACCGCCGCCTCGGCGGAACTCGCGACGATGCGGCGGGAGAAGCCTATGACAAGGTTGCGAGGCTGCTTGCACTCGGTTACCCCGGCGGGCCTGTGATCGACCAGCTTGCCGCTCAGGTAGCCGCTTCGGGCCTAGGTTCCAACGCCAAGAATGGATTGAATTTTGGACCGGTGAAGATCAAGGGAAACCCCTACGACTTCAGCTTCAGCGGGATCAAGACCGCCGTTTTGTACTATCTCTGCGCACATCCTGAGTTCAGCACGGGAATTGAGGCCCGCCGCAAGGCCCTTCAAGAAGGCCGCCGGAAAGCCGCCGATTTGCTGCATCTGTGCAGCCCGCAGACGCTCTCACTCATTTCCAATTTCCAGGCGGCCGTCGTTCACGAGCTGGTGACGCGTACGCTTGCCGCCTCCGCCGAAACACGGGCGCGCACGATTCTCGTGTCGGGGGGCGTGGCCGCCAATGCTGAATTGCGGGACACGTTTGCGTCCAAGTCCGGCCCGATGGGTGTGCACGTCTTTTTCCCCAGCAGGGCATTATCCACTGATAACGCGGCCATGATTGCTGCCGCCGCGTATCCCCACTTGATCGCCGGCGATGTCGCTTCTTCCGATTTGAACGCCGAACCCGATCTTCGCCTTGCCTGAAGCCGAATCACCTGTTTTGGGAGGCGACCAGTGAACGAGTGTTTGCTTTCGACTTTCAACTCAGGACTTTCAACTTGAGCTACAATCCCCGTTTTCATGCGCATCGCGATTGATACCGGCGGTACGTTTACCGATTGCGTCTTTGTCCGGAATGGCCGCCTCGAAGTTCAAAAGCTTCCTTCGACGCCTCACAATCCTGCCGAAGCCGTCGCACGGGCACTTGAAAAGATCCTCGCGAGCGAGGTGAAAACGAACCCTGCCGGCCTCGACCTTGTCTGCGGCACTACCGTTGGAACAAACGCGTTGCTGCAGCGGCGAGGGGGACGCGTCGCCCTGGTCACGACTGCAGGGTTCGAAGACGTCCTCGAAATTGGCCGCCAGGCACGTCCTCGACTCTACGACCTGTTGGTCGAACAGGCAGACCCTTTGGTGCCGCGCTCGCGGCGGTTTGGGCTGGCTGAAAGGCTGGACTCCGATGGGCGGGTATTGTTGTCACCCCGACGCCGGGAGATTGCACGGGTCGTGCGGGCCGTTGCACGTAGTGGAACGAAGTCCGTTGCTGTGTGCCTGCTGTTTTCCTTTGTGAATTCCAAACACGAGAGAGCGATCGCTCGCGCCCTGTCCTCGGCGGGATTCCAGGTATCTGCGTCGCATGAAATCCTTCCCGAATATCGCGAGTTCGAACGCACGTCCACTACTGTCGTCAATGCTTACCTCGTGCCGGTGATGAGCCGCTATCTCGATGATATTGAACGTCACGCGATGGCCTGGTCTGCGGGTGGCAGCAAACTGTATCGTCGGTCCAGCTGGCCGCGTGTTCGCGTCATGCAATCGAACGGCGGCATTCTCGCTGCAGGCGTTGCGGCGCGGGAGCCGGTGCGAACGATTCTCTCAGGCCCTGCGGGTGGAGTCCTCGGCGCACAGTACGTTGCTGACCTCGTCGGTTTCGACCGCGTCATCACAATTGATCCCGGATACGTGTTTTGGGGTCGCGCCTTGTGGCGTCTGCCGCTTGCGGCCCTTCTGTACCACTTGCGACCGCGGAAGACCGCATCCGCATCAGGCTAGCAGTTCCACTGGTTCAAATCGAAATCATTTCGGCCCAGAGATAGTGCGGCTGAGGCCAGTTTCCGAGAAGGGCGTTTTTCGGACGGTGA
>JBGPXQ010000057.1:0-10844 GCA_041492805.1 Terriglobia bacterium
ATCAGGCCCTGGCATTGGGTTTTGTAGCCGCGTCACAAAAGGCAGCCCTTCCGCTGTTCCTCGGCTCCTATCCGATCACGCCCGCTTCCGATATCCTTCACGAGCTTTCCATGTACAAGAACTTCGGCGTAATGACCTTCCAGGCAGAAGACGAGATCGCCGCCATCACCTCGGCAATTGGCGCGGCGTATTCCGGCGCGCTGGCCATGACGACGACCTCCGGCCCCGGCATGGCGCTCAAGACCGAAGCGATGGGCCTGGCCATCATGGTGGAGTTGCCCATCGTCATCTGCGATATTCAGCGCGGCGGCCCTTCGACCGGCCTCCCGACCAAGACCGAACAGGCGGATCTGCTCCAAGCCATGTTCGGCCGCAATTCCGAATCACCGATTCCGGTCCTTGCACCATCAACGCCCGGCGACTGCTTCTGGATCGCTGTGGAAGCTTGCCGCATTGCACTGAAATACATGATCCCTGTCATTGTCTTGTCCGACGGGTATTTGGCTAATGGCGCGGAGCCCTGGCGCATTCCGAACGTGGACGAGATCCCCGGAATCCCGGTGAAGTTCGCAACCGACCCAATTGGATTTCTTCCCTATAAACGCGACCCGCAAACTTTGGCCCGCCCGTGGGCGATCCCAGGCACACCCGGACTCGAACACCGCATCGGCGGGATTGAGAAGCAGGACGTCACCGGAAACGTGAACTACGAGCCGTTGAACCACGAAAAGATGGTTCGCATCCGCGCAGCCAAAGTCGACGGCATCGCCCAGGATATTCCGGATGTGGTTCCTGCCGGCGATCCGGATGGCGATCTGTTGATTGTCGCCTGGGGCTCGACCTATGGCGCGGTTACGGCAGGGCTGAAAACCGCACGCGCCAAGGGACATCGGATCGGCCACGTACACCTGCGCCACCTCAACCCTTTCCCGCGTAATCTGGGGGAGGTGCTCGGACGCTACAAGCAGATTCTGGTCCCGGAGATGAACATGGGCCAGTTGCTGCTGATGTTGCGGGCGAAGTTCCTGGTGGACGCGCAAGGCTACAACAAGATTCAAGGGCAGCCCTTCAAGCAATCGGAAATCGAGGCAAAGATCGAAGAAGTTCTGGGCTGAGGCCCGAAAGAATACCCTGGAGCCAAGACCAATGACCACGACGTCAGCACCAGTTCTTACCAAGAAAGATTTTCAGACGGACCAGGAAGTCCGCTGGTGTCCCGGCTGCGGCGATTACGCCATCCTCTCCGCCGTGCAAGCCGTTTTTCCGGAACTGGGCATACCGCGCGAAAAGTTCGTCGTCATTTCCGGGATCGGCTGTTCGAGCCGCTTCCCGTATTACATGAATACGTTCGGCTTTCATACGATCCATGGCCGCGGGCCAGCCGTGGCCACCGGAGTCAAGATCACGCATCCTGAGCTCGAAGTCTGGCTGGCGACAGGTGACGGCGATTCACTAGCCATCGGCGGAAACCACACGATCCACATGCTGCGCCGCAACGTCGGCATCAAAGTGCTGATGTTCAACAATAAGATTTACGGCTTGACCAAGGGCCAGTATTCGCCGACTTCGGAATTCGGCAAGAAAACGAAGTCCACGCCATACGGCACGGCGGATCGCCCGTTCAATCCGCTGGGCCTCGTGATCGGCGCCGATACGTCATTCGTTGCGCGCTCGGTGGACGTCTTCCAGCAGCACCTGAAGGACACGCTGAAGAAAGTTGCAGCACACAGCGGGTCTGCATATGTCGAAATCCTGCAGAACTGCAACATCTTCAATGACGGCGCGTGGTTCGACCTCACGGAAAAAGAAGCCCGCAGCGAGCATGTCGTCCAACTGGAGCATGGCAAGCCGCTGATTTACGGCAAGAACCGCGACAAGGGCATACGCCTCAATGGTATGGAACTCGAGGTCGTCCATCTCGGCAACGGGAACGGACTCACGGAAAAAGATGTGCTAGTGCACGATGAGACCAATCCGAATCCGGCGTACGCGTTCCTCCTCGCTCAGATGGAGGATAAGCCAGGATTCCCCACCCCCATCGGCGTCCTCCGTTCCTGGAGGCGCGACCGCTATGAAGACATCATGTCCAGGCAGATTCAAGACGTCATCGCCAAGCGCGGCGCGGGCGATCTCGCGCAGCTGCTCCGATCCGGCGACACGTGGGAAGTTCGATAGCTCGAAGTAGAATTTTTTCACTCGTGATTGAAAGCGGCCAGAAGTGCTGGCCGCTTTTCTTTTTGGACTGGTCTCGAAAAGACTCCACTTTTGGAGAGCGTGTGTGGCAGCCCGGGTTTGCCCTCTGCAGCGCCCGCCTTCAGGCGGGCATGTGCTTGAATGTGCTGTGTCGGCCTGAAGGCCGACGCTACAAAAGCGCTTCACGCACGAGTTGCCACACAGACTCTTTAGATCCGGGGACGGTATGACCCGAATCGCTTAGCGGTTGGACGAAAGTGAAAACGATGAACGTAGAGGAGCAGCGTGCGGCTATGCGGCACGCGGGTGGAGTGCCTCTCCTCGGGCAACGGCATCCGTCGCCCGCGTGTGAAAGAGGAAATACAATGGTGTGACTACGCAGGACAATTCAGAAAAAAACTACGAACCTAAAGATTGGGAATTCGTATCTGGCGAGCTACTGGCCCGCGGCGGAAATCATCGCCGAAGGGCCGGTTTCCACATTCCGCTCGGCAAAATAGTTCACATCATTCAGCTTGCGATAAATCCGTCCGGCAACCCCCGCAGCCATGGGGCCCTTTATAAGGCTGCTGTGGCCGCGCATCAGTACGACGAGAACAATCTTGGGATGCGCCTGATTCGCGTAGGAAACAAACCAGCCGAGACGCGAGGCGGAATCCGAGCATGTCCCGGTCTTGCCGAGCGCCTGCTCGTCATCGGAGATGTAGCTGAGCCGCCCTGTTCCGTAAAGCACGGCTGCCAGCATGCCGTCGCGTACTTCCGGCAACAAGGATTCGATATTGAGTGCCCGCTTGACGCGCGGCGCAAAATTCTGCTGTTCCTCGGCAGTCCGCGGATATTGCAGATAGAAGAGCGTGCCGCCGTTGGCGAAGCTCGAAACCAGCGCGCCCAGTTGCAGCGGCGTCATTTGAATTCCCTCGCCAAAGCTCGACATACGCGCCACTCCGCCGTTTTTCGGCGGCTCGGAGGGAAACCCGCCCGGATGCTCCTCTGGGATCTGGTAACCGGCAAGTTCGCCCAAGCCCAGCAGCCGGCCGTAGCGTGACACCGTGTCAAATCCCATGCGCCGGCCTAGTTCTTCGAAAAAGGCGTTATTGGAATGCGCCAACGATTCGGTAAGGTTCAAATACTTGCGCGGCGCGACCCGAATCATCGTGTCGCGTGTGACCACGCCTTCCTGCAACGCCGCAACCGCTATCACCGGCTTGATGGTCGAACACGGAATGAAGCCTGCTGAAAACGCAAGCTTCTGATTGACGATAGAAAGAACGCGACCGCTGGTGGGATCGATGGCGACGACAGAACCATTGTAGCGGCCCAACGACTCGACGGCCGCTTTGCGAACAATCGGGTCGTCGAACCCCGCCACATCATCCTTCGATGAATCAGCAAATGTGGGAACGCCAAAGCGGGAACTGGCGGCATGCCTCGTCGAGGAGCGCACCACCGTGCGGGTAGCGCGCGGCTTCGGGGCTGCTAGACCGGGCAGGCTCGCTGCAATCAACCCACCTAGAATGATTGCGGAAATTCGAAAATAGTTGGTACGGCGGGTCATTAGTTTATCCCGTTCTGGGCCGCTTTCGTGCTCCCAATGCGCGTTCCGAGCCAGGGTATTAATTGTAGGAAACCTAAGCCCCTCAGCGCAATAGCTAATCCGACCCATATCTCGTACCACGCAATGGGCCATTCTCCAGCACTTTCGTACTAGCTTGAAAACACACCATGTACGCGCGAAACGATTGAGCGGAGGAATGTACCCCAGGGGAGGCGTTGGTTCAAGGGGAAACACCAATCGCCCGCAGTGCACCCTGCGAAGCTGTTCCATGGCCCAATAGCCTGTCGGGGACCGGGGTATGACGGGTATGGGCTCAACTTGGAACCCGCCAGAAAGTATCCCAATTCCTGGGCGCAGAACTATCTTGTGGGGCGAGCTTTCCCCGCGGAGGCTGCTGCGGCAGCGGCCTGGACGGCAGGCTTCTCCGCCTGTGCCGTGGGAGCCTGTGTGCCATTGGCCGCGCCGGGCGAAGGAATGCCCATTTTCTTGCGTAGCGCGCTCTCGATCTTGTTGCGGACGTCGGTGTGTTCCCTCAAGAACAGGCGGGCATTTTCACGCCCCTGTCCCAACCGCTCGCCGCCGAAAGAAATCCACGTGCCGGATTTTTCGAGGATGCCCTTGTCCACACCGAGATCGATCAAGTCGCCTTCGCGCGAAATGCCTTCGCCGTAGAGGATGTCAAATTCGGCTTCGCGGAACGGCGAGGCGACCTTGTTCTTCACGACTTTTGCGCGTGTGCGCGAGCCGATGACGCGGTCCCCTTCCTTGATGGATTGAATGCGGCGAATGTCCAACCGGATCGAAGAATAAAATTTGAGCGCGCGCCCGCCCGTGGTGGTTTCAGGATTGCCGAACATCACGCCGATTTTTTCGCGGATCTGATTGATGAAGATCAGGCACGTGTGCGACTTCGACACGATGGCCGTGAGCTTCCGCAGCGCTTGCGACATCAGGCGCGCCTGCAAGCCCATTTGCGGATCGCCCATGTCGCCTTCGAGCTCCGCGCGCGGCACCAGCGCAGCCACGGAGTCCACCACAATGATATCCACACCGTTGGAGCGAATCAGCGTCTCGGCAATTTCGAGCGCCTGCTCGCCGTTGTCCGGCTGCGACACCAGCAGGTTATCCACGTCCACGCCGAGCTTTCGCGCGTAAATCGGATCGAGCGCGTGCTCGGCGTCGATAAACGCCGCCTGCCCGCCCATCTTCTGCGCCTCGGCAATGATGTGCAGCGTCAGCGTCGTCTTGCCGCCAGATTCCGGGCCGTAAATTTCAATCACGCGGCCGCGCGGCACGCCGCCTACACCCAGCGCTGCGTCGATCGAAAGCGCCCCCGTGGGGATCACGCTGACCGGCACCAGCACGTCGCGGTTTCCCAGGCGCATGATGGCGCCCTTGCCGTGCTGCTTCTCGATCTGCGCGATAGCCGCGTCCAACATCTTGATTCTTTCATCCGTCATAATCCACCTCGAGAGGAAGAATGTCCGTCGTTTGCGATGGGGACGCAGGCCTGCCGCCGGAGTTTACTACAAAGTGCTGTGCCCGGCGCAGGTTCATCGCGGAGGGCAAGATACCATAAGGCGAAGAAAAAGCAAAATACTATCTTACCGGCGGTGGCGGTCCAGTTTCCGAGAAGGGGACTTATCGGGACTTGGCCGCACTTCGAGAGTCGGTGCGTTAGAAAAATGGTCCTTTGCCGCTCGCCGCATGTTGACGAGGGGTTCGCCGTCGCCGCGCCGTTCAAGCTCCCGAAATGACGCAAAAATCTAAGAAATGAACACCCTCTCCGCTAGGATTCAGGTAGAATCCCCCCGGCTCCGTGAAGACTTGGCTGGGCGGGACCTGCGCCTGCAGCGATTCGCGTTGCCGCTGCCAATCACAGTAGCTCACTTTAGCCTGAGGGAGGGCTTCCATGAAGCTTTCTAGTCTCGTACGCATTGCAGCTGGTGTGTCGTTTATCCTGCTCGGCGTTTACGCTCTCGCGACGCCGCCGGCGAGCGGTTACCACTTGCTCAAGAAAATTCCTTTGGCCGCAGCCCCGGGTGGCGGGGAGTATTTTGACTACATCACCGTAGATTCCGATGCGCGCCGCATCTACGTATCGCACGGCACAGAGGTCCAAGTGCTCGATGCCGATAAGTGGTCTGTGGTGGGCACCATTGGTGGTTTGAAACTCTGCCACGGAGTTGCCCTGGTCAAGGAGCTCGGTAAGGGATTTATCACGGACGGTGAAGCCGAGAAGGTGGTCATTTTCGATATTAAGAGCCTGAAGGTTACCGGCGAGGTCAAAACCGACCAGCCCGACACGGACTCTATTATTTACGATCCGGCGTCAAAGCTCCTCTTTACCATCAACGGGCACAGCGCAAACACCACGGTTATCGATCCGGTGAAAGAGATCGTGGTGAAGAACCTCGACCTGGGAGGTACTAACGTAGAATTCGCCGTCGCCGATGGCAAGGGAATGGTTTACGGCAACAATGTGGACAAAAACGACATTGTAGCCATTGATTCCCGCACACTCCAGATCAAGACGCGGTGGCCGGTTGCGCCGGAAGGACAGCCCACCTCCATGGCGATGGACCGACAGCATCGGCGGCTCTTCTCCGGTGGTCGCGGCCCCCAGGTGCTCGTGATGATGGACGCGGATAGCGGCAAAGTCATCCAGTCGTTCCCCATCACCGCAGGAGTGGACGCTACCATCTTTGAACCTGAAACGGGCATGCTTTTCGTCTCGACACGGGAAGGCATGATCCACATCTACCACGAAGACACACCCGACAAGCTGAGCGAGGTCGAGACTATCAAGACCGAGTACGGGGCCAAGACGATGGGACTTGATTCAAGGACCCACAACCTTTATCTGAGCACATCAGATTTCGGTCCGCCTGCGGCTCCCACGGAGAAACAGCCCCATCCGCTGCCGAGGGCGAAGCCGGGAAACTTTCGGCTGCTGATTTACGGACGCTGAGATTCGGCAGGTAGGCAGGTTGTCGACAGTCGACAAGCCAGTCGAAACGGCTTGAGGGATGTAACTGTATAGAAAAAATGGCGACCGCTTGAGGCCAAGGCGGGGTTTTCTGGCTCTGGAAGCCCCCCCCGAATCGAAGCCGCCAAGCTCTCTGCACAGGGCCATCCCGATCCGGCAGGCCCAATGGCGTGAGCCGTCCAACCGCCCACCGTTGATATCAGGCTGGGCGGCGCCGGGGCAAGTGGGTCGGAGTCAGCAGCGCCCAGCACGGCGGCGCCTCTAGGTCCTGATAAACGGGATTATTGGAAACTGCCCTGTTACCTTGACAGCCGAGTTAATCCTACCCCGGATAGCTGTAAAACCCCCGCCCGCTCTTCCGTCCGAGCCATCCTGCCGCCACCATCTTCTGCAACAGAGGACAGGCACGGTATTTCGAATCACCGAACGCGGTGTACAGCACATCCAGAATGTTTACGCAGACATCCAGACCGATGAAATCGGCAAGTTCGAGCGGGCCCATGGGATGATTCATCCCCAGCTTCATGATGGCATCTACCGCCTCGGCTGTGGCGACACCTTCCATTACGGCGAAGGCGGCTTCATTGATCATCGGCATCAACACGCGGTTTGAGACGAAGCCGGGCGCGTCGTTTACCGCGACAGGTTTCTTTTCGAGTTGTTCGCACAGAGCCATCGTCGTCTGAAACGTCGCGTCACTCGTCTGCAATGCGCGGATTACTTCGATCAAGACCATCACGGGGACAGGATTCATGAAGTGCATGCCCACGAAGCGGTCGGGGCGGCTGGTCGCGGCGGCCAGGGTGGTTATGGAGATCGAGGATGTGTTGGACGCGAGGATCACTTCGGGACGCAACAATTTGTCCGCCTCACGCAAAACGGAAAGCTTCAGGTCCAGGCGCTCGGGCACGGCTTCGATGGCGAAGTCGGCGGGGGCAATCTCAGACATGTCGGTGGTGACATGAATCCGGCCGAGGACTTTCGGTTTCTCCCCCTCCCCGATCTTGCCTTTCTTCACTTCGCGGTCGAGATTCTTCGTAATGGTGTCGATGGCACTGTCGAGGAAACGCGTCTCGACGTCGCGCAGAATCACGTTGTATCCGGAGCGGGCGAAAACGTGCGCGATGCCGTTGCCCATCGTTCCCGCGCCCAGCACGGCTACCGTCCGAATTGCTTCAACCGTCATTGCGCCTCCCAAATTTCAGGATGTGGAGGAAGTATAAGAAGTCAGGGAAGTAAAGGAAACACAGAAAGAGATACCGAGTCGTCCATCTTCTGGCGGGCTCCCAGTAGAGCCCGCACTCGTGCGTCGGGAGCAACGAGTCACTGGAGATCTAATGTTTACTTGGGTGGGCTTGCTTCGACCACCTCACGCACAATCTCTCTTGCCCGAACTTCCTGTTCGGGGCGAACCACGAGGCGCCAGCGGCTCTCATCGGCGAGCTTGTGTGAAGGAATGCCATTTTCGCGAAAGCACGCCATCAGGGTATTCGCGAAATCTTCCTCGTCGCCTTTCCAGACTTCACTTACGGATTCCTGGTCGTCCCGATCCCCAGGAACATCGCTTGGAACGGCCGCGGCCTCGTCATGGTCGACACCGTCCGATTCCGGAAGCGCCAGCGACCCTCGTTCCTCAGGGGTCAATTCGTCAGGATCGTCCCACCCCTCCAGTTCGAGCAAGACCTTCTCTGCCCTGTCCCGATCCGCGCCAGAGACACAGACTTCCATTTTTGGACGCATGGAAGGAAAAATGAAGTAGCCGGTGGGAGCCGGACCCATAAATGGAATCTCGGCTTTTTCAAGCGCTTCTTTCAGCGCCGCAAACTCTCGGGGATCATTCCCAGACCAAATGGACGCGATGCTTCCGTCTCCCAGCGGAGTTTCTGTCGGCGGATCGAGCGCGTCTACGAGCGGGACGCCGCAATCGGCGCATTGCGTCACGCCCAAGAGGTATTCGCATTTACAAGTGGGACAGATCATTGGCGGTGAATTCTATATGAAAAGACCGCCGCGGGGTCAAGGCTGCTGGACGAGAACCAGTAGACATCTAAGCAGGCGATGCGCCTTCCGTGATCACGCGGACGATGTCTCGGGCGCGCGTCAGATCCCCGGGACGCACACAGAGTCGCACCCGATGGCCTCGCTCATCCGGAATACGGCTGGGAATGCCGGTTTCGCGGAGCGCGCTGGCGAGGTACTCCGCCACGGGCTCATCTTCTCCGGCCCAGATTTCGGATGTCGCTTCGTTCGGGTCCCAATCGTAGGGCAGCGTTTGATTCGAGGCTAGATGGTCGTGATCGGGCTTTGAAGGTTCGTCGGGGCCGCCCGAAACACCTTCCTTACTTTCAACCCATTCCAAAGCGCCATTCGCGCGCTGCAGATCAGAAGCATGGACGCGGATTTCAAAGCCAGGCGCCGCCTCAAGATAATAGGGCCGTGAAGAAAGAAAGCCTCCTGCGGGATCATAGACTTGCGCGTGCCAGAATTGGATGCCCTCATCCCGCAGCGCCGCTTGCAGCGCGGTAAATTTCGCCGGGTCGGCGCCACGCCAGAGAATTTGGAGCGAATCATCGGTCATGGGTGCAGGAGGCACAGTCTCGTTTAGGCGCGCAACGCTATCGCTCGACGGCCAGTGCGACGGCATTGCCGCCGCCCAGGCACAGCGCGGCGATTCCGCGATGCACGTTGCGGCGCTGCATTTCGTAGAGCAGCGTCGTGAGAATCCGCGCGCCCGATGCGCCGATCGGATGTCCGAGCGCGACCGCTCCGCCATTCACGTTCACTTTCGCGGGGTCGAGGCGTAATTGCCGCGTCACGGCGATTGCGGCCACGGCGAACGCTTCGTTCAGCTCGACCAGGTCGAGATCTCGGTCGCGGTCCCAGCCCGTCTTCTCGAGTAGTTTTTCCACCGCGTAGATGGGCGCCTCCATGATCCATTTGGGATCGACGCCGCTCACGGCCTGCGCGACGATCCGCGCCACCGGCGTTTTCCCCAGCCGCGCAGCGTTGCGTTCGGTCGTGACGACGAGCGCCGCGGCGCCGTCATTGGTTCCCGGAGCGTTTCCCGCCGTTACGGTGCCGTCCTTCTTGAATGCGGGCCGTAATTTCCCGAGCGCGTCGAGCGAGGCATCCTCGCGCGGCGATTCGTCGTGCTTGATCACAACTGGATCGCCCTTTTTTTGCGGGATTTCAATGGGCAGAATCTGCGATTCGATGAAACAGGACTTTCGGGCGCGTACGGCGCGCTGGTGGCTTTCGAGAGCGAACAGGTCCTGCTCCTGCCGCGTGATGCCATATTTTTCGGCCACCAACTCGGCCGTGATGCCCATGTGAAAGTCGTTGTACACATCCCACAGCCCGTCATGCACCATCGAGTCCACGATTTCCGCGTTGCCGAACCGGTAGCCCGTGCGCGCGCCCGGAAGCAGGTACGGGCAGTTCGACATCGACTCCATTCCGCCCGCGACTACAATTTCCGCTTCTCCCAGAATGACGCTTTGCGCCGCGAGGCCCACGGCCTTCAACCCCGAGCCGCAAACCTTGTTGACAGTCATGGCTGCAACGCGCACGTCGAGCCCGCCGCCCAAGCCCGCCTGCCGCGCTGGATTCTGCCCGAGCCCGGCTTGCACGACATTGCCCAGGATAACTTCGTCCACCGATTTTGGATCGATGCCCGCGCGGCGCACAGCTTCGGCGACTACTTTGGCGCCCAATTGCGGCGCGGAAAGCGGCGCGAGCCCTCCCTGAAATTTTCCAATGGGCGTGCGGACAGCGCTCAAAATTACAGCCTGGTCCATGATGGTTCTCCTCGAGATGACCTTTCACGATCCAACCATCAAGAGCAGATTAATGCATTGAGTATAGGCGAGCTACTCCGAGCGGTCAATTTCGGGCGTTCTGGCGTGAGGTTTCAGATCAACTTTCGGATCGCCGGCTTTACTCCGGGCTTCAGGTGAAAGCAAATCTTCTCCGCGTGCGTCATCTTTCTTCCTGTAATTTTGCGAAAAAATCGCTCAAGCGGAGTTTCTTTCGCGCGATCCGATTGTGACCGCCACCGGGAATGAACACATGGGGAGAGGCCTGTGCTACTGTTCTTTGCAGGATGAT
>JBGPXQ010000179.1:0-5549 GCA_041492805.1 Terriglobia bacterium
CGATCCGAAGGCATGGTCGCCCAAGACGTACCTGGAAGAATGGCTCACGCTGGCGCGCGCTATCGCAGCTCGGGTGCCCGGGGCAAAGTTCGGCATGCCTGATGTTGTCGGTGCCGTGTCATGGCTGACCGAGATTGCTGATCGGTGGACTTCCGTCCAGGCTCCGCCCCAGGTGACGACCCTGAGTCATCACTATTACTTTGGCGGACCGGCGACGAACCCGGACGTCAACATTCCGAACCTGCTGAAACCGGCGACGATGCAAAGGGTGGAGAAAACGGCGAATATCGCAACGGCAGCAGCCAGAAAGATCGGTGCGCGCGTACGCATGACGGAAGGCAACACGTGCTATCGCGGAGGCAAGCCGGGTGTCTCCGACGTATTTGCCGCTGCGCTTTGGTCAGCCGACTATTCGCTGCTCCTGGCCAGTAACGACTACTCCGGCATCAATCTGCACGGTGGTACCGGCAAATCCGTGGCCAATTCCGTTGGCGGATCTCTTCCCGGCGACGCGCTTCTCGAAGCGAAGGGGGAAACTCACGAACAGATTGCCGCGCATCCACATCCTTTCTATACGCCGATTGCAACGTTTGGCTCGGAGTATCTCCTGGAGCCGGTTGCGTATGGGCTCAAGTTTGCAGGCTCGTTTAGCGGCGGAACACTGTTGAAAACCGAGTTCTCGACGAAGCTGCAGGATGCGGGAGTCAATGCAACCGCCTATGCCGCGAAACTGCCCGGCGGCCGGACATCGGTGATCATTCTGAACAAGGACGCGATAGCGGACCTTGAGGTGGAACTCGATTTCGGTCGCGGCGTCAGCGGAGCGGTCGAAACCGAAATATTGCACGCGCCGGCACTAGACAGCCGCGAAGCGCACATCACAACCTCAACGAAAACCGACTCGCTCAAGCAGGGCAAGTGTTCCGTCATTATTTCCCGTGCAACAGGATTACGCCTGACGCTGACTTGAGACGCTGGCACATTCCATTCATCTGTGGGCCTGCTTGAAGTCGAAGTAAGCGAGGTTCATGTTGCCGCGGATCAATATGTGCACGGTGAGAACGTTTTTCCCTTTGTTGAGGCGAACCTTGAAAAGTTGCGACGCCAGATTCCAGTGGTGCCACTGACGCCAAGCCAGCGGGTCTGCAGGATCATATGTTGAAGCGATCTCCAGGGGCCCTGTCCCATTTTTTCCATTCACATCGACGGATATTGTTCCGCCACGATTCGATGTGTACAGGAAATCGGCCGCGTATGTTCCCGCGTGTGTCACATCTACAGTGATGTTGAACCACTCTCCGGGTTCGGTCCAGCCAACATAGAGCAGATCTGCAGGAGGAACAACCTTGTCGAAGGGGTTGTCGTCCATCGGATCTGGCTTGCGGTGAAACTTCGTGTAGGAAGTATCCACTCCCTCGTGGATACGAAATTCGTTGAGGTAGGTCCCATCGGCCGGGTTCAACTCTCCGCTGCCGTGATTCTGTGGATCGCTGTCGTGATACGCGACCCCTTCGCCGCCCAGGTCATAGTAAGCACACAATACTCGTCCCGGTATTTTTTGTGGGCCGCCCTGATAGCGGCTGTCGTGATAAGACAGGCCTTTATACTGGTTCAAGAATGATTGGGAAAATGCAATTGCCGGTAGCATCGATGCCGCTACGAAGCATAAGGAAAACGCTCTCCGGCTCATCCTGCCTCCCTGAGTACCGATAATCTATCTGCAGTTGCGCAACTCCGCCAATCAGCGGCAGCGACGGCTCAAGTATGTTCCGCACTTCAGACTTGGAAAAGTTCGATCCCGTGCGCTTTTCCAAGATTGCGCGAGTACTTCTTGTCTGTCCCATTGTTCCAATGTTCGTGTACGCCAAGGCTGCGGCATCGGATGCCGTCGCGTTCAGGATCATAGAAAGTCTTCGAAGGTGGGTCATTCGCCAGGGCAGATTCGCGCAGGTAGTTATCGGCATTCGCGATATCCGGAAGATCGGGCCATTCCGAAGTGAGAAAATCGAAGCCGACGGAATCGATCGCTACGCCGTCAAACGACGTAAAAATGCTGTTCGGCCAAGCATCGTTAAATGGCGCCATCTTCCACTTGCGATGAGGCGGACCATCCACGTTGTCGTTTCCATAGAGCCCATCAATAATAAAAAGGATGGTTTTCTCGCCGAGGTCTTTATGACCCAAGTAATCTGTGAACGCGGAGTAACTTGCCGAACCATCGCTGTTGTGATGGAAACCGTCGTGGGCGTTCTTGCGCCAGTCGGTGTTGATACTCGTAGCGCCGAAGAGATTCTTCGCACAAAGTGTCACCCCTGAACTCACATGCGCTCTCAACACGGCAGCATCAATTAAGTAGGCGGCCTCAACTACCGTGGTATCGAGTCCCGTGGCGTTGTGGCTTTCAACTGAGAAAGGAATCGCGTTGGGTTTGAACTCGGCCTTTACTCGTCCATCCCCTCCGATATGGTCCCCAAACGTGACGCCGGGAAATTCATGGTGAATCTTGTCGTAGAGATTGCCCGGGATGAACCGGCTGGAATCGAAGATGGTGATCGATGACTCCGGCACTCGTCCCGGGCCGGTCAACTGTCGGGCGAGCGAAAGGATCAAATGGGGCGAGGAGTTCAGGCGTTCGATCGTGCCATGGTCCGTTGTGTTGTTCAGGTTCGCCTTGATCGCAATCTTCTCCCCAGCACTGTATCCGGCTTTGCCGCGCCCATGAGTGCGATTGAAGTATTGAAAGATGGAGTTCCATGCCTGGGCGTCGCTTTTTTGATTTGTAAGACCGCGAATGGACCGGGAAACCATGCGGTCAATTACAGACTGGTCATTGTGGGCGTCGGTCCACCATGAACCTGTGCCATCCCAGGTCAAAGCCGCCGGATCGTGCGCCCAAGTGACTCGGCCGGGAACGACGCCGCGGGGAACTCCTAATGGGGAAAGCGGCTCGAACAAGGAGGGCCGCAGGTAGGTGGCAGCTGCAAGAGCCAGGGCGAATTGTCGGCGCGTCATGTCCATTTTGACTTGCTCCTCTCGCACAAAATCTTACGGTTCCGTGGATCATGTTGCCTGAAAGCGCAGAAACTGCTGCAACCTCTTCACAGACAGCACGGTCTTGCGTTGGAGACCGATAGTTGCAGCGCGGGACCTTGAACTGCCCAGTGAATTGTACCTGACGACGCAAGTAGAATCGAGACGTAGTTACTGCTTGGCGATGCGCAGCCTCGCCAAGCTGGCAAATTAACTTTGCCAATCGCCGCTATCGAACGGTGCGACCCAGGCCCACTTGTACTTCGTAGCCACCTTCAGCTCGCGAGGCGCCGCGTCCAGCTCTTCCATGAGTTTCCTGACGTCGCTTGCTGCTTGCACTGCGTTCGAACCAGGCAGCTGGTACGACTCTCATGGATTACATCTCAGTGCGATCAGCTCTTATCTGCGTGACATTGCTGTGACAGCGCCACAGCAAGCAATCTACTTTTGAGTCTAATTACACCACGCCTCTTCGGCTTTCAACCGAAGGGTTGTTTAGCCCCGGATTAGTTGGACAGTGAATTGAGTGTAATCATGCGGCGGCTCCGAGTGCAAGGAGCTGCTGGCGAGCCTGGGCGGGCGTGAGGTAGCCCAGGCGCTGGACGATCCAGCGCTGGTTGTAGCGCTCGCGAAATTCCGCCAGTGCGCCGCGCAACTCTTCCACATTTTGAAACGTGCGAACCCACAGCAACTGCTCTTTCAGGGTACGGATGAACCGTTCGACGCAGCCGTTGCATTCCGGCTGGCGCACCAACGACGGCGAAGACTGCATGCCCAGAAAAGCAATTTCGGCTTGATAGTCGTCGCTCATGTACTGGCTGCCGTGATCGTGGCGGTTGCGGATGCCCGCCGCGGCGCCGGCGTGGAAGCCGCCGCAGTAGTCGCGCACTGCTTGCCGCAGCGGTTCCAGCGCTTCGAAGCGCGTGGCTTTTTTCGCTGGATGCAAGCCCAGGCATTCCGTGGTGCAGTGATCCACGGCCACGAACACGGTCACCGCGCCTTCTTCCACGGTGGCCGTCATGGTGTGGTCGCTGGCCCAGATTTCGTTGGGCCGCGCGGTGATGATCGTGCCGGTGTGCGGATTCGCGGGCTTCGGGAGCGTGCGCGACGGCGCCAGTAACTGCGCTTCGCGCATCAACCGCAGCACCCGCGCCTTGGACGTGCGCACTTCCTGGAAGCGCAGCCGCGCCCACACTTTGCGGTGGCCTTCGCCGTAAAAGGGCGAGGCCGCCAGCACTCCGCGGATTTTCCCGAGCAGCACGGCGTCGCTCCAAGCCGTCTTCGGCCCGCGACGTCCCCGCACGCGCCCGGGTTGTGCGGCGATTCCGCGTTGATAATAAAAACTGGAACGCGCCAGCTCCCATTCGCCGGTCACGCGCACCACGCCGTAACGTCGTGCCGTGAAGGGCGAAGCGGCGTGGCTCATGGCTTCGACCTCCGCCAGACCAAAGGGCGTCCGGCCTCCATGCGGTGAATCTTTTCGCGCAGCAGTTCGTTGCTCATGCTCAGATCGGCGACCAGCGATTTCAGCCGCTGTGTTTCTTCGTTCTCCACATCGGCTTCCCGCGCTTTCAAGTTTGCTGCGCCGCCCTCCAGGAACTGCTCCCGCCAGCCGGACAGCGTTGCGGCGGTCACCCCCAGTTCGCGCGAAAGTGTTTCGAGATCTTCTCCGCGCAGCAGCCGGAGCACCGCTGCAAACTTGCGTTTCGCCGACCACCGCCCCCGGCCGTCACGCCGCTCTTCGGGAGCCACTGCGGTCGCCCTACGGGCTCCCTCCGTGGCTCCCGAAGCTGGTTCTCGTTCTTTGCTCATACCCACCTCCTCGTGATCTCTGATTCATTTTCATCACAATTCGGTGTCCAACAAAATCCTAGGGCGCGGGAATGCCAGCGGAATCCCAAAGTTGGGGACAAATTGGGAACAATAACCGCCGAATAGCTACACAAATCATGATGTAAGATGCGCGAGAAACATAGACGAGACAACCACTGAGCATTCTATTGTTTACCTTGGGCGCAGGAGGTCTCCGGTTGAAATCCGGACGCCCCGACCAATCACTTCCTTATTTATCAAATGCAAAGCGGTTTTGCAGCAGTTCTGTTCATGCTAGAATCCCGCCGTTGAGCCACTACCAAAGAGGGACGATCCAGGGCCACTGGAAGGGAAAAAGAACAACTAGTCCGTGGACCCGATACCACCCAGGCCGTGACGGATGGCGAGTCTCTGCGCCATCGGATGGAAGCGTCCCTCACCAGAAAGGGGGCTCTCACAAATGCATCGGTTCCCTATTCCCTCGACGGAAATCACCCAGGTTGGTTATCAGGAAGATTCGGAGACGCTCGAAATCCAGTTTGTGAAGGGCGGGGTCTATCAATTTTTCAATGTGCCTTCGGCTGTGTTTGACGAATTCATGAGCGCCCCCTCCAAAGAGGGATACTATCACTCGAGAATTGGCGAGCGCTTCCCCTGCTCTCGCGTTTCGTGATGGCGATTTGGTTTTGCTAAAGGACTTCCGGGAA
>JBGPXQ010000162.1:0-6120 GCA_041492805.1 Terriglobia bacterium
CAGGACGATCTCCAACCCCACGATGAACTGCACCGGCGCGATGGTTTCAGCAGCGCGGAATTCTGAGCCGGATCGCTCAAGATTGAGACGGCATGAGACATCAAAGCCTTTTTTATGCCAACCGAATTGGAACGCTTTTACCGCGCGCAGCTTGTCTCCCGGACTTCCTCCGGGAATCGCATGACAGAGAGGGGCTTCCAGCGCAAGCTTTACGTCGTGCGGCGTCGCCCGCTCGACCTGGTAGTTGCCTCCTGCGAATATCGCACTTTCTTCGAGGCGAAGCGCTTCATAATCCGCGTGGGCTTTCCCGGTGGAGAACAGCAATAACCGAAACGCGTGACGCGGCCATCGGTCGTATCGCAATCGATGTTCGAGACCGCCTTCTTTGGCAAGCGTCTGATCATGAATCGACGCGACGCGCCCCGTAGCCTGCGTCGCATTGCGCAAGCGCTCGTGGTAGGCCTCAACACGCCTCTGAAGCGAATTGATCAGTGTCACCGCGCTTGGGCGAAAGTCGAGCACCTCAAGCGTTCCGCCGCCTGAAGGTTTAATCAACGCCGCGAACTTAGGCGACGTAATCTCGATTTCTTCCATTCCGTCGGCGTCGAAATCGAGCCGATCCATCACCTGATACCGTTTCGCGCCAATCCGCATCGTGTCGGCGAACGTTTCTGCCTGCACGAGTTCGCGCCACAACGCCGCCCGCAAATGCGGCGCATAGAGCCCGCCGAATATCCCGTGCCAGTAGGCGTCGTTGCATTGCGCGCGGAGCAGGTGCGTCATCGCCTTAACGCGGTTCGCGCCTTTTCGGCCGCTGGGTCGCAGCTTCGAGGAAACACGCAGCATCTTCTTGTGCAGCAGATTCGCTTCCGCGTACTTGGTGAAAAACCCCCGCCAGAACCCGCCGCGCAGAAACCGCCGCACGTCCGGCCGCCCCGCGAACTCTTCCTGCAACGCGTGAAACCGCTGGCGCACATGCGTCGGCAGGACCCACTCCATCATCTCCGTGTACGACGCCGTGGGCAGATCCACGCGGCCGAGCGGCCTGCGCGCGGCCAGGGCCTCGCCGGGTGGAACGACATCCAGCCAATCCTGATTGGCATCGAGTGCCGTAAAGAAATTCTCGAGCCATCCGTCGCGGAAGCAATGTTCCCAGGTGTGCGGCCAGCCGCCGAATTTCTCCATATCATCGCCCATCGAGGCCATTCCACCGGGATGCTCGGCAGCGGCGCCGCGCAGGAAAGCGATGGAATCGTCCACGCTCCCAAACGGCAGCAGGTAGCGCAATTGCTGCAACCCGGGGATCACCTTCACGGTCCAGCCGAGTTCCTCGCAAACGTAATAGCCATACAGTTCCGGCAGTTCGCGGCCCGCTGCAAGAAAATGGTTATCATCCACAAGCGTGTATTGCATGCCTGCTTCAGCCAGCGCGGCTGGCAATTGCGGCTCCCACACGCGCTCGGCAAGCCAGGCGCCGCCCGGGCGCTTCCCAAAATGCTTCATAATGAAATCGCTCAGTCGCCGGATCTGTTCGATTTGATCTTCCAGCGGAATCGTGATCAAAATCGGCTCGTAAAATCCGCCGCCCACGACTTCTACCTGACCGCGCGCGGCAAGTGCGCCGATCCGATGGAGGTATTCGGGGTGCCGTTCGGCGAGCCACTCGAGCAGCGAGCCGGAATAGTGAAGCCCCATGCGCACATGCGGATGCCGTGCCAGGCAGTCCAGAAATGGCAAATAAGAACGCACATATGTGCGTTCCATGACCTCATCAAAGTTACCGATGGGCTGGTGCGCGTGGATGAGGAGGATCAGGTTAAATTTCGGCAAGTGCGGGCCTCGCGTCCGGGTAGGAACACATCATAGCGCGAGTGTTACCCACGCGCGAAATTCAAATCTGTTATTTTGACGATTACAATGTCCCGGACCGCCTTCGCTGGTGGTACAGTCACGGACTTGCGAGAATGCATTGTTCTTTACCGCTCGTGCGTTCGTAGACAAAGAAGATTCATGGATTCTCACGACAAAGATCGGCTTTTCCGGATAGGACTTGAGGCTTTCAATTCCGGGCATTTCTACGACGCGCATGAACATTGGGAAGAAGTCTGGCTCGAAACTCCTAATCCGGAGAAGATGTTCCTGCAGGGTTTGATTCAGGTTGCGGCAGCGTTCCACCACTATTCGAGGGCGAACCGCCTGGGCACTCAGAATCTTCTTCAGGCAGGGCTCACGAAGATCGAGCCGTTCCCACACGTTCATAGACGGCTGGAACTCGAGCTCTTGCGGATGGCCGTCCGCCGGTGGCTTGCGGCGCTGGAGGCCGGAGAGAATCCGGCAAAGGACGAAATCCCCCACATTGTATGCCGTGACGCCGGCCAGAGCTCCACATGAGCCACGTCGCACGCCTCTGAACTTGCTGGACCAAAACCTGGTTAAAACAGTCTTGGCAGGAATCGCGGCTTCGCGCCCATGGTCACACGATAAGCAGGATTGGACATCAGGACGCCTTCTTCCACCTGCACCCTTCGCCGTAGGATCTCCAGGTTCGCCAGCGTCCCTGCCAGCGCCGTGATCCAGGCCGTGTGCATCATTGGCAAGGCAAACAACTCAATCACTACGGCGGCGTAATTCGGATGCCGGACCCACCGGTAGGGACCTGACGTCACCACGCCGACGCGCGACGATGCCATGACTTCCACGTTCCAGTGTCCCGCCAGTGTCCGGATCACCCACCATCGCAGCGCATTTGCGAAGCCGAACAGCACTCCCATCGTGACTGCCAGCGCAGGAATCAAAGGTCGGCGGAGCAGCATCACTTCCGCCGCTGCACCCGCCAAAACGCCGGCATGCACAAACACCATCCAGCGGAAATGCGCCTCGGCAATCTTGCGAACACCCTGTTTCTCAAGCTGGCGCTGGTTACGGCGGGAAATCCGCAGTTCGAAAAGGCGCCCAAGACCAACCAGCGCCAGCAGCGCAAGATATGCGGTCGTCATGGCCACTGCAGCAGGATCATCTCAGCGGTGAATCCCGGTCCAAAAGCCATCAGCAGGCCGTAGCTGCCCGACGGCATCTCGCGTTTGGACAACCACTCCTGGAGGATGAACAGCACGCTTGCGCTCGAGAGATTGCCGAAGCGGCGGAGCACATCCCAGGAAAACTTCGTGTCGGCCCGGCTAAGTCCCAATTCAGCTTCCATGAACGAGAGCAGCTTTTGCCCGCCCGGATGGAGAATGAACGCGGAAATGTCTTCCCTGCGCAACCCTTGGCGGGCTAAGAAACTCTCGACGAGTTCCCTGACTCTTTCACGGATCAATTCCGGAACATCCTTCGAGAGCACGATATGAAATCCGGAATCGCGCAGGTCAAATCCCATAGCGTCCAGCGAATCGGGAAATAGATAGCTTTCCGATGCGAGAATACGCGGTCCGGAGACGTCTCGGCCGGTGACGACCACGCCTGCCGCGCCGTCACCAAACAGGACTGCCGAAATGAGGTTGGCCTGGGAAAAATCCTTGCGCTGAAACGTCAGCGTGGGCAGCTCCACTGCGACCAATAGCGCCGTGCGGTTCGGGAATGCGCGCAAATACTCCCAGGCGTGCGCGAGTCCCGCGGCGCCTGCAGCGCAGCCGAGCTCGGTGATGGGAAGCCGGCGCACATCTGAGCGAAACCCCATCTCGGTGGCCAGGTAGGCATCCAGCGACGGAATCATTACGCCTGTGCACGACACCGTCATGAGCAGATCCACATCGGATGGATTCATTTCAGCTTGTGCCAGCGCATCTGCCGCCACTTGCAATCCCAGCTCACAGGATTTTTCGCGATACTCGTTGTTGATCTGGGCTAAAGGACGCGGCTCAATAATGTATTCGACGGGGAACACGCTGTGGCGCTGATCGATCTGCGAGTTATCAATGACACTGCGGATTGCCTCCAGCCGCCTGCCGTCCAGCGAAAACACGTCTTTGATGCGCTGCTTCACAATATCGCGTGTCAGCAGATACGGCGGCACGGCAGTAGCGGTTCCGGCAATTGTCGCCACACCGACAGCGCCGTCGGGTCCAGCCTGGAATTGCGATTCCGGCTTTACGGCCAACGCTTGATCTGTTTCCGCAGACCTGAGTGATCGTATGGAGGACAAGACACTACCCCTTTCGATTTCGCTGGACCTTCTCGGCGGGGGCCGCGTTTCGAATTATCCTGGTCAGATGCAGGATCTCACAAAGGGGTGCCCGAAGGAAACTGAGAAGCCGGGATGGTCAGAATTCCTGGATCAAAATGCTGCGTCTCCGCGACGCACAAGAAACAATGCGACATCCCTTTGGAATTCGGGACTCCACACAAGGGCCTTCTAACACAATTTCATTGTTTTCGACCGGCCGGGATCAGACTTTCTTCGTATACCAGTCCGCGTTGATCGGTGTAAAACTGGCCCACTTCTCCGGCAGATCTTCCAACGCGAAGATCGCAGTCACCGGACAAACAGGAACGCACGCACCGCAGTCAATGCACTCCACCGGGCTGATATAAAGTTGCGGCTCAGATTCAAAAGTAGGCTCATCTTTCCGCGGGTGGATGCAATCTACCGGGCAGACGTCCACACATGCGGTGTCCTTGGTTCCGATACAGGGCTCAGCAATTACGTACGCCATTGCGACTCTCCTTCGAGCGGTATCTGAGACTTGAATTATCGCAAAAATAGGTCTCTAAGCCAAATTGAAAAGACCGGCTTATATCACCAAACCGAGTACTGCACAAGCCGCTTTTCTTTCAGCGAAATTATAGCACGTCCGGATTCTTCCGACCCTAGATCGTCCCGGGGCCGAATTTGAATCGGGAGACTGCACTGGTTACAATGAAAGTTCGGCATACACCCAAAATGCGAAACGAGGTGATTCCAATGCTTCGAACCGCTGGAAACCGAATCACGTGGCTGGGACACGCCACACTTCAAATCACGGCCGCGACCGGCCGTGTCATCTTGATCGATCCATGGATCGAGGGGAATCCATCGTTCCCCGCCGCGATGAAAATCCTCCCGCGCGTGGACCTGATTCTGGTAACGCATGGCCACAGCGATCATTCGGGAGACGCGATCTCCCTGGCCCGCGCGCACAACGCGCCGGTCGTCGCCATTTATGAGCTCGCCAAGTGGTTCGGATCAAAGGGCGTCGCCAATATCCTCCCGATGGGCAAGGGTGGCACGCAGCACATCGGCGATATCGATGTCACGATGGTCCACGCGATCCATTCGAGCAGTGTCGAGGAAGACGGCAAGAGAATCTACGCCGGCGAACCCGCCGGCCTGGTTGTGCGGTTGCCCGGCGGCTTCACGCTGTATCATGCAGGTGACACAGCCGTCTTTGGTGACATGAAAATCATCGGTGAACTCTACAAACCGGATCTGGTCTGCCTGCCCATCGGTGATCACTTCACCATGGGCCCGCGCGAGGCCGCCTATGCGATTCGACTGCTCGGCGTCCACCACGTCCTCCCCATGCACTATGGAACCTTCCCTGCACTGACGGGAACCCCTGAAGCGCTTCGCGAACTTATACAGGACATCGCCGGCCTCGAAATTCACGCGCTCAAGCCGGGAGAGTCGATCGGGGAATCCGGAAGGGCTGCGGCACGATAGGACGACTAAATCGTACCGCCAATCGCGAGAACGGCGGCGCCTTCAAGCTTTCCTCTTCTTAACTGGTCCAACGCATAGTTCGCTTGATCGAGCGCAAACAGTTGCGTCGTCGTGCGCACGGGAATTTTGGGCGCAATCTTCATGAACTCCATGGCGTCCTTGCGCGTCAGGTTGGCCACGGAGCAAATCGTCCTCTCGCCCCACAACAACTCATACGGAAACGACGGCACGTCGCTCATGTGAATGCCGCCGCACACCACGGTGCCGCCCTTTCGAATCGCCGCAAGAGCAACGGGCACGAGCGCGCCGACGGGCGCAAAAATGATGGCCGCGTCCAACTCTTCCGGCGGACGCTCGTCTGAACCTCCTGCCCAAGACGCGCCGAGGCGCATGGCAAACTGCTGCGCTCGAACGTCGCCTGGCCGCGTGAATGCGTATACGCTGCGCCCCTGATACAGGGCCACCTGAGCGATAATGTGCGC
>JBGPXQ010000127.1:0-7174 GCA_041492805.1 Terriglobia bacterium
ATCATCCTCGCCGATTTCCCCGATGATTTCTTCCACCAGATCTTCGACGGTGACGATGCCCGCGACCGAACCATGCTCGTCCACAACGATGGCCATCTGCTGATTCCGCCGCTGCATCTCCTTGAGCAAATCCGAACCGTGTTTTGTCTCGGGAACAAACAGAGCGGGACGGGCCAACTCGCGCGCAGTTCGATGCCGGGCCTCCTCTTCTGGAATCTGCAATAAATCGCGAGCCGTAGCCACGCCGACGACGTCATCCAAAGATTGTTCATACACGGGAACACGCGAGAATTTGGTCTCAACGAGAAGTTTGCGAAGCTGCTCGACCGTGGAATTGGCGGGAATTGCAACCACGTCTGGTCGCGGCGTCATGAATTCCAGGACACGTTTGTCGCTGAACTCGACGACCTGCTCGATCATTTGGGCTTCGTCCCTCTCGAGAATGCCTTCCTGCTCGGCAGCATCGACAAGAGCTTCGATTCCCTCCTGCTGCGCGGTCGAGCCATCAGAAGGATGGTCGTCGGATATATGCGCGACTGAAACGGCGAGCTCCAGAACAACGCGGAACGGCCACACAATCCAGAGGAACGCGCGGATCACGAAAACTAGTGGCAGAAGCCAGCGGCTCGTCGTCCGCACCAGAAGAAAATCAGGAATGAACTGCGAGAGCAGCAGCACTTCCACAAGCACATACACAAGCGCTTGGGCCAATGCGTCCCACGTGCCGGGGACAAATACGATGACGCCGCGAGCCGTCTCCGCCGTGACCATGACGAGCCAAAGATTCGCCATCAGCCGAAATCCGGTGGTTGCCCGGGCGCGTTCGAGGCCGAAGTGAGGTTCGACCTCGGCCTCGAAGATTTCGAGATGCTCGTGCACGTGCCCCGTCGTCACACGGCCGAGTTCGCGATAAATCCGGTCAATATAGGAGAACACCACCAGGCCCACACCGAGGGCCGAAACAGCCATCGCGTAAAGAAATGTCATCACAGTCAGACGACCCCCAGTCGCCGGCGGAGGCGCCGCTCACGGCGGTCCATTTCGCCATGATCGCTCTCATGATCTAACCCCGCCAGATGAAGCATGCCGTGGAGGATCAGGATGCGCATTTCGACGGAGAATCCACGCGAGAACCGGCGTGCGTTGCGCCGAGCGGTTTCTGGGGAAATCGCAATGTCCCCGACATAGTCCATATTTTGGTTCGGCTTCGCGGCATTCGCAGGGAACGAAAGCACATCGGTGGGGCCGCGCTTCTTGCGGAAAGTCCAATTCAAACGGGCCATGGCGGCATCGCTGATCAACTGGACGGTCACAGCCTCCGGCCTAAATCGAAGTTCTCGCCGGACGCGATCGAAGAAATCCTCCAATGGCTTGACGGGCACGTGAACACCGCGCTGGCGGTTGACGATCATGGACGCGCAGAAAGTTTACTTCGCAGGCTCGGTCCTGCTGTTCCTGGGTGACGCCGTACGCCGGGCGTCGCTCCCTCCGAACTCATCGTAGGCCTTGATGATCTGCTGGACGAGGGTGTGCCGCACGACGTCGCGTTCATTGAAATTGATGAACGCAATCCCTTCGATCCGCCCGACGACTTCTAGCGCTTCGACCAGGCCGGACCGGCGCCCCGCGGGCAAGTCAATCTGCGTGATGTCTCCCGTAATGACGGCCTTGGAGTTGAATCCGAGGCGCGTAAGAAACATCTTCATCTGCTCGCTGGTCGTATTTTGCGCTTCGTCGAGAATGACGAAGGAATCGTTGAGCGTGCGGCCACGCATGAACGCGAGCGGCGCGACTTCGACGATCCCCTTCTCCAGAAATCGCTCCAGCTTGTCCGCATCGAGCATGTCATAGAGCGCGTCATAGAGCGGCCGCATGTACGGGTCAATTTTCTGCTGCAACGTTCCGGGGAGAAATCCGAGACGCTCCCCGGCTTCGACCGCAGGGCGCGCCAGAATGATGCGGTCCACTTGCTTGGTGAGCAACGCGGAGACGGCCATGGCCACAGCCAGGTAGGTCTTACCGGAGCCGCCTGGACCGACGGCAAAGACCATATCGTGTTTCTCGATCGATTCCATATACATCCGCTGGTTCGGACTCTTCGGTGTAACTGTCTTTTTCCCGAAAAGGCGCGCACGCACCGGCGCGCCTGGCTCCAGAACCTGCCGCAGGGTAGTCTTTGGGTCTTGCGTCGCGACGCGGATCATCGCCTTCACTTCACCGTGATTCATGCGGCGGCCTTCGCGTACCAGTTGGTTGTATTCATCCAGGATTCGAACGGCCCGGTCGACTTGGGCAGCTTCACCCTCTATCGCAAGGTGGCCGTCCTGCAATTCGGTGGTCACGCGCAGCGCGGATTCCAGCAGTTTGACGTTTTCGTCGAGGGTGCCGAAGAGGGATTCAACCCCGCCGGCAATTTGTACTGTGCGTCGCATGGAATATTCGGCTGTCTACACTATTGTGGCGGGCTCCAAGCAGAGCCCGCACCCGTCACAATACATCCAGCCGATGGAGTCCACACCTCCAGATTCCGAGAGGAACCGCCACTAACAGCCTACTCGAAGCAAACGGATGGGTCAAGAACGCGCAGCCAAGGAGAGGGCCTGCTCTACTTGACGTTCCGCCCTGCGCGGACTAGATTTTTCCAGTTTTCTCCGGAATGTCCATACGACTCGAGTGCGTTCGGATGAATGAGAGCGTGCTATGCGAACCGTATTTGTAACGGGCGGGACGGGATTCATGGGGCGCAACCTGATCATGGAGTTGGTGCGGCGCAAGTATGAGGTGCAGGCATTGGCGCGGCACGGCTCCGAACACAAGCTGCCGCATGGGTGCAAAGTCATTCCAGGCGATGCGCTCGACAAGAATTCCTTCGTGTCGCGGATTGCTCCCGCGGAAACGTTCGTCCAACTGATCGGCGTAACGCATCCGAATCCGGCGAAGAAAGACGAATTCCGCTCCGTGGATCTGAGCGCCGCACGTGTGGCGATCGAGGCCGCGCGTGAAGCCGGCATCCGGCATTTCGTGTACGTCAGCGTGGCGCAACCCGCCCCCGTGATGAAGTTTTATGTCGCTGTCCGCGCCGAGGCAGAAAAAATGATTCGCGAGAGTGGAATGAACGCCACGATTCTGCGTCCCTGGTATGTGCTGGGGCCCGGCCGGCGATGGCCCCTGGTCTTAAAGCCGATGTACTGGTTGATGGAGCACATTCCCGCCACACGGGAATCGGCACAAAGGCTCGGGCTGGTTACGCTCGAACAGATGGTAGGCGCGCTAGTCCGGTCCATCGAAAATCCCGCGCAAGGCGTGCGCATCCTCGGCGTCCGCGAAATCCGTGGATGAATCACTTCTTCGAGCGATCTTTCAGCAGGCCCTTCAGCTCGGACATGAATTCTTTGACGTCCTTGAAATCCAGATAGACCGAGGCAAAGCGGACATAGGCGACCTTGTCGAGTTTCTTGATGCGGTTCATCAGAAGCTCGCCGAGTTCGCTGGTCTTGCGCTCGCGCTCGGGAGCGTCGTGGACAAACCGCTCGACTTCGTCCACCAGGGCTTCAAGCTTGGCTGTCGCCACAGGACGCTTTTCGCAGGATTTCAGCAATCCTTGCAAAATTTTCTGGCGGTCGAAGCGCTCCCGGCGCCCGTCCTTCTTGATAACCATGTAGGGGATTTCGTCGATGCGTTCGTACGTGGTGAAGCGCCGCCCGCACTTGAGGCATTCCCGGCGTCGGCGAATCAGGTCACCGACCCGGCCCTCGCGCGAGTCGATGACCTTGTCGTCTGCGAACAAGCAGAACGGGCATTTCACTGGGGAGAATCTCCTCGTTCCCTTTCCTTATGCCCCCCCTTGGGTACCGCTAAACCGTTGGCTCCCGGCACAGCGATGTGTTTACCGACCTCTTCGGCTTCAGCCTCAGCGCGCGCCAGTTTGCGCAGTTCGCCCACGGACATCCCCTCGTGAATCAGCAGCGGGATTCCACCTAGGGTGCAACTGGCGAATGTAATGATCCAGAGAACGACGGCGATTGCGGCCGCCGGTTCCTGTTCAACCCCAAAGATTTTTGTCAAACCAATGAAACTGGCGATCTGAGCGCCGCCGCCCACCCCGGGAAGCTGCAAGGCCGATCCCACCAGGGTGACTGCCAGCAACAACATAGCCCCGGAGAAATTCATATCGGAATGACGAAATGCTTCGCCAAACGCTTTTGCGACCCCCAGGAAGATCAACACCGCGAGCACCCAGTGCATCGCTGTGTAAAATACGGCAGCCCAAAGATCGGGAAGGCTACGGATGGCCTGCAATCCCTCACTCACACCCGTGATCGCGGATGCGAAGCGGCCCCGCATTCCGCCTGCCTTGCGCCATCGCTCGAGGCCCCGGTCGACGGCTCCGGCTCCGTGCAAGCGGTAATAAACCAGGAGCGCGACGAGAGCACTCACCATGGCGAGCAACAGCCAGCCGCCGCGCCGTGCCCCATCCACCCAATCCATGTCCGCGCCCGCGTCGGAGAGCCGATTCGGAAACACGAGCAGGCTCAGGCACGCGAGAATCGCCGCGGCGGAGAGATCGAAAAAGCGTTCCAGAAAGAAGATCCCGAACATGCTTGCTACAGGCAGGCGATCTTTCCGCGCAAGAATCAACGGCCGGACAGGCTCGCCCGCTCGTCCCAGGACGAAAATTGAGGCGAAGCCCATTAACGTTCCGGTGTACGTATTCAAGAAGCTCGTCGGGCCCAGGTAGCGGCAAAAACGCTGCCAGCGGAGAGTCCGAATCGCATAACACGCGTAAATTGCGACAATCGCCAGCAGCAAGAGCCAAACGTTCGCCTGGCCAACACTTTGGATAAACTTCCTCCAGGTGAAATCGGTCAAGTGAATCTTATGACGAGATTGATAGGCAAGACCGACCAGGGCCGCCAGAACCAATAAAGCGACAATGAGCCTGCGAAATGTTCCACGCATTCGTACGCGAGCGTAACCGCTACGGCGAGTGAGTGTCAAGAAATGCCGTGATACAAGGTGTGCGATGTGTCGTGTCATGCCGGCGTGTCTGGGCCCGGCACTCACACTACAGAACGCTTGTGCCCTTTTGGCAGACGGGGTAGTGTACGGGAATTGCAGGACTTGGCGGCAGCGGAACTTTCCAGCACTGGTTTTCGTTTCCTATAGTGGAGGCCGGAAGCCGGCGCGGATAGCGAGGCGGATGACACGTTGGAGCCAGATTCTCAACTGGTCCAGCAATGCCTCCAGGGCGACGGCCTGGCCTGGGAAAAGCTTGTGCGGCTTCACACGCGGCGGATCTACAACATTTGCTACCGATTCACGAGCAGCCGGCATGAAGCCGAAGACCTTACCCAGGAAGTGTTTCTGCGCGTATACCGGACAATCGGCAGCTATCAAGCATTGCATGGCAGCTTTGCGACCTGGATGACCAGCGTAACGCGCAATCTATTGATTGACCATTACCGCCGAAACAAGCGCGACCGCATCACGGACTCTCTGGAAGAGGCGCCCCAGGTCGAGACCAGGGCCGCACCGGGCCGTCTTCCGGACCAGGCCACGCTGGATACGGAACTGAGCGAGCAGGTGCAGAAGGCACTTGCCAAGCTTTCACCCGAACTGCGGGAAGCCGTCATTCTGCGAGACCTCCAGGAACTTGAATACATCGAAATTCAAAAGGTTCTGGGAGTGGCCGAGGGTACTGTGAAATCGCGAATCAGTCGTGGCCGTATCGAGTTGGCGAAGCGATTGGAGGAAATGGGCATTCGCCCTGCGTAACACCATGGTACCGGCTCATCACAACTGGAGTTGCAAAGAAACCGAAGCACAGCTCTATGACTATCTCGAGGGGAATCTCGCGTCTGAGGCCCGAGTCCAGATGGAGTCCCATGCGGCCTCGTGCACCCAGTGCGCTTCGATGGTCGCGAGTGTAAGCGGCCTGGTGCATAGCCTACGTCGGATGGAACAGCTCCCGGAGCCTCTGCATCTATCCTCCGCGATCCTTGAGGCCACGATTGGGCCAGGCCGTGTCAAGACCGGCTGGAGGATGTGGCTCAGCTGGCTCCGTCCAATTTCTCAGCCGCGTTTTTCCTATGGCGCTGTTTCCGTGCTGGTCACAGTGATAGTGGTCTCCCAAGCGCTGGGGATACAGTGGCGCAAACCAGTGCTGGCGGACTTGAACCCGGTGAATCTGGTTCATGCGGCGAATCGCCAGGCGCATCAGGCATACGCACGCAGCGTGAAGTTTATCGACGATCTACGTTTGGTCTATGAAATTCAATCGCGTCTGCATCCTGAAGACGAACCCCAGCCGGCAGAGGAACCTGCGAACGTTACGCCAGATCAGATGATGGCTCCCGGTCAAAAATCTCCTCAACAACTGATGAATCGCACGCGCTCTCACTTTCCTGCCTTGAACGAGGCGTCGTTTGCAGTCCATGCGCTTCCCGGGAGGGACATTTGATGAATTGCGCAATCCATACGGATACCGGAGCAACTGGCTATTGCCGAAATTGCGGCAAGGCGTTGTGTCCGCAGTGCATCCGGGAGGTACGCGGCTCGCTCTACTGCGAGCCGTGCCTATCCTCAATGGTGGCCCGGGCAGCCGTCCCCGCGGCTTCGTCGGGCCGGCATCCCTGGTTAGCATTTGCCCTGGGATGGGTCCCCGGCCTGGGAGCGGTGTACAACGGCGAGTACGTCAAAGCGCTGGTTCACATCGCCATTTTCGCGGGTCTCGTTACGTTGGACGCCCACGGCGCCGACCAGCCGCTTTGGGGGCTCGTAACTGCATTTTTTATTTGTTACATGCCAATCGAGGCTTTCATTACTGCAAGAGACCACCTCAAGGGTGGGCCTGCGATGGATTCCCCAGCCCACTCGGTGGGGCCGCTGTCCGCGCGCGCTCCGGTCGGTCCCATCGTCCTGATCGTCTTGGGTGTTCTGTTCCTTTTCGACAATCTTGGCATCCTGCACTTCGATTGGGTCTTCGAAAATGGCTGGCCCGTCCTATTGATCGGACTTGGCGTGTGGATGCTATGGAAGCGTACCCGGCGGAATTCCTAGGAGGTTAGGAGGCAGCGAAAGATGGCGAATGAAATGAGATGCGCGTGCGCGCGATGCTCAAGGCGCGGTTTGATGGGACCTGTGGTTCTGATCACGATCGGTGTGTTGTTCCTTC
>JBGPXQ010000016.1:0-15045 GCA_041492805.1 Terriglobia bacterium
ATGGTGATGCCGGGCGATAACGTGTCGGCGGAAATCAGCCTGATCACGCCGGTGGCGCTGGAGAAGGGGCTGCGATTCGCGATCCGCGAAGGCGGCCACACGGTCGGCGCTGGCGCCGTCACGGAGATTATCGAGTAATTTATGGCTGCCGGAGAAAAAATTCGCATCCGTTTGAAGGCGTACGATCACCGAATTCTCGACCAGTCCACGCGCGAGATTGTCGAGACCGCCAAGCGCACCGGCGCGAACGTGGCCGGGCCGATTCCACTGCCCACCACGATCAACCGGTGGACGGTTCTTCGCTCGCCGCATGTGGACAAGAAATCGCGCGAGCAGTTTGAAATGCGCACGCACAAGCGGCTGATCGACATTCTGGAGCCGACGCCGGACACGGTCGACGCGTTGATGAAGCTCGACCTGCCGCCCGGCGTGGACGTGGAAATCAAGGCCTTCGGGCGCGAGCACGTGAGCAAGTAACGGTTTGCAGGGGTGCGGGCTCTACTTGGAGCCCGCCAGAAAAAAGGGAGAGACGGGCAACTTCCATGGCTGTGAACGGAATTCTCGGAATCAAGCTGGGCATGGCCCAGGTCTTCACCGACAACGGTATGGCTGTCGGATGTACGGTGCTGCAGGCGGGCCCGTGCGTAGTCGTGCAGCGGCGCACCAAGCAGAAGGACGGCTACGACGCCGCGCAATTGGGCCTGGTGGAATTCATCAAGCCGCAGCGCGTCACCAAGCCGATGATGGGGCACTTCAAGAAGTCGGATGCCGCGCCAATGCGGCGTCTGCGCGAAGTGCGCATCGATGATTCTGCCGATGAGACCAAGGCCGGCGAGCGCGTTCTGGTCGATCGCTTCCAGCCTGGTGAATATGTGGACATCACCGGCATCAGCAAGGGCAAGGGCTTTGCTGGCGGCGTCAAGCGCTGGCACTTCGCCGGAGGCGATGCCACGCACGGATCCATGCACCATCGCGCCCCGGGCGGCATTGGTGCGAGCTCGTTTCCGTCGCGGGTGTGGCCCGGCCAGCATTTTCCCGGGCACATGGGGAATCGCCGCGTGACGGTAAAAAACCTCCGCGTCGTGAAAGTGGACACGGACGAAAATTTGCTTCTGGTGTACGGCTCGGTGCCGGGTCCGGTGGGAACGTATATCCTGATCCGGAAGGCCCGGAAGTCGAAGTAACGAAATTCGGGCGGGCTCCAAGTAGAGCCCGCACTCGAGCCAAGGACGCGACGACAATGGCGGTTGTAGACATCAAGAATCTCGAAGGCAAGAACGTCGGCCAGATGGACCTTCCCGACGCAGTGTTTGGGGCGAAGGTGAACCCAAACCTGCTGCACGAAACCGTGCGGTGGTATCTGGCGGCGCAGCGTGCGGGAACGCACAAAACCAAGGGCCGCGGTGAAGTGTCCGGCTCGGGGCGGAAGCTCTGGAAGCAGAAGGGAACCGGGCGCGCGCGCGTGGGATCGATTCGCAGTTCGATCTGGCGCAAGGGCGGCACTGTGCACGGGCCGCAGCCTCGCAGCTACGCGTATCGCCTGCCCCGAAAAATGGTTTTGGGTGCGCTCCGCTCGGCGCTTTCGGCAAAGCTCGCGGACCAGAAACTGACCGTGGTGGACGCGTGGCAGCTTGAATCGCATAAGACCAAGCCGTTCCGCCAGGTACTCGACCGTTTGGACGGAGACACGAAGACGGTTCTTCTGGTCGAAACGTCAGCCAATCGGAATCTGGAGCTGGCGAGCCGGAACCTCGAAGGCGTCAAGCTCGTCGCGCCGCACGCGTTGCAACCGTACGACCTGTTGCGGCACGATCATCTGGTGCTTTCGAAAGACGCGGCCGTGCGGCTGGGAACGACGCTTGGGCCACGGACGGCAACGCCGGCCTCTGAAGTCGTCAAAATTGAGATGGCGCCGCCCGCGGAGACACCGAAGGCTGCGAAGTCCGCTGCCAAGCGAAAATCTGCTCCGGCGAAAAAGGCCGCAGCGAAAAAGCCTGCCGCGAAAAAGGGCAAAGGCAAGAAGTAAGCCGAGGACGAGTCGATGAACATCAGCGCCTATCACGTGATTCGCCGGCCGATCATCACCGAGAAGGGTCTCGGGGTGAAGGAAACGCAACATACGGTCGTGTTTGAAGTAGCCATGGCCGCGACCAAGACGCAGATCAAGGAAGCGGTGCAGAAGATTTTCAAAGTGAAGGTCGCCGGTGTGCGCACAGGAATTTTTCACGGGAAGTTTCGCCGCCGCGGCCGCGCAGAAGGCCACCGGCGCGACTGGAAGAAGGCTTACGTAAAGTTGGCGGCAGGCGAAAAGATGATCGAGTACGCGGACAATCTCTAGCCCGGGGTTTCGGCTGCGGGCGCTCGGTTGCCCGCCGGCGGGGGCCTGCGGGGCGTGCCAAAGGAAGAGAGAGCGTTATGGCACTGAAAAGCTTCAATCCATACACAGCGTCGCGGCGCTTTGTGACCATGCTCGACAAGAGCGAGATCACCAAGCAGACGCCTGAAAAGTCGCTGGTCGAGCCGAAGAAGCGCTCCGGCGGACGCAACGCCCACGGCGAAATCACGATCTGGCATCGCGGCGGCGGGCACAAGAAGCAGTACCGCTCGATTGATTTCCGCCGTGAGAAGAAGGGGATTCCAGCGAGTGTCGCGGCGATTGAATACGACCCGAACCGCTCGGCGCGCCTTGCACTGCTGCATTATGCCGATGGCGAGAAGCGTTACATCCTGCACCCGATCGGCCTCGAGGTCGGGATGACTGTCCAGACCGGCGAAGGCGCGGACATATTGCCCGGAAACGCCATGCCGATCCGGTTCATCCCGCCCGGAACCCAGATGCACAACCTGGAGCTGCAACCGGGGAAGGGCGCTCAGGTGGTACGCGCCGCGGGTGGTTCTGCGCAGTTGCTTAGTAAAGAAGGCGATATCGCGCTGGTCAAGCTGCCGTCGGGCGAAGTGCGGAAATTTGGATTGGACTGCATGGCCACGATCGGCCAGGTCGGGAATCTTGACCACGAGAACGTCACTTACGGCAAGGCGGGTCGGACCCGTTGGCACGGCAAGCGTCCGACGGTTCGCGGCGTGGCGATGAACCCTGTTGACCACCCGCACGGCGGCGGTGAAGGGCGCGTCAAAGGCAATCACCCGCAGACACCGTGGGGGTTCCCAACCCTGGGTGCCAAGACGCGGCGCAACCGGCGGTCGGACAAGCAGATTGTTCAGCGGCGCAAGCCGTAGGCAGTTGTTGTTTTGAATTGGATGAAAGCACGAAAAATGTCAGCCTGGCGCGGCGGGCATATTGAGAGAATAACTATGACCGCATCTAGAAGTAGACGAACACGTTCGACAACTCGCCGAGTGGCGCGAACCCGCAAGCAGGTTCGCTCGGCGCGTCCGGCGAAGCCGGTCAAGCCCGCTGCGCGGTTTGTGCCTGTTGCGCCCGTGCAGGTGCTGTACCGGTTGTGCAAGCCCGGCTGGGCCGTAAGTGTCGAAAAAACGCCGAACGCACAAGGCACCCGGTTTGTGTGCCCGTTCTGCCCGATTTCACACCGCGTGCCCGGACCGGTGCGCGGATTCCGCAAGCTGCGCCGCGCCCAGTGGGTCAAGCTCCGCCGGGTTGAGGAATAGGTCGAGGAGTAGGGAGAAACAATGGCACGCTCGCTCAAAAAAGGTCCGTTCATTGATAGCCACCTGCGCGAAAAGGTGGAGGGAATGAACGCGCGCAACGAAAAGAAAGTGATCAAGACGTGGTCGCGCCGCTCCACGATTCTTCCCGACCTGATCGGCCACACGATTGCCGTGCACAACGGCAGGAAATTTATTCCGGTGTACGTCACCGAACAGATGGTCGGGCACAAACTCGGAGAGTTTGCGCCGACGCGCACATTTAAGGGCCACGCCGTGAAGGCTGCGCTCGAGAGGGCGGCGGGTGTTGCCGGAGTTCCAGGCGCACCGGGCGCGCCTGCGACTGGTGCGGCACCGGCCGGGGGCGGCGCACCGGCTGCGCCGAAGGGTTAAGCCATGGCAAACGAACCGATGCAGGCTCCGGCGATCGAGGCAATAGCGATGGCGCGCCATGTGCGCATGTCGCCCCAGAAGGTTCGGCTGGTCGTGGACCTGATTCGCGGGCAGCGTGCGGAAGATGCCTTGCAGATCTTGCGTTTCACGAAGAAGCGGGCGACACGCGACGTCGAGAAGGTGCTGCGCAGCGCTATTGCCAACGCGGAGCGCAAGGCCGAAGATGCCGGTGCATCGCTCGATGTCGATCATCTCTTTGTTTCGCGCTGTTTTGTGAACGAAGGCTCGCGCTGGAAGCGCCTGCGCCCGGCTCCGATGGGCCGCGCGTTCCGGTATCAGCGCCGCACCAGCCACATCGTGGTCGGCGTAGTCGAGCACCATCACGCTGCCCTGCAGCGCGCCGCCGTGGCCGCTGCCGAAGCGGAATCGCAGAAGGGCGTCAAGGGGGCCGTAAAGAAGGCTCGCCAGGCGCTTGCCGGAAAGAAAAAACCGGCCGGGAAGACCAGGAAGTAGCGGGAGGAAGCTTTGGGACAGAAGACACATCCATACGGGTTCCGGCTAGGCTACAACAAGCCCTGGAAATCGCGCTGGTATGCCGACCGCGATTATGCCGACCTGCTGCATGAGGACGTTGCGTTGCGCCGGCAGTTGAAAGACAAATTGCGTTCCGCCGGCATCAGTTCGATCGACATTGAACGCGCGGCGAACAAGCTCGTCATTCGCCTGTTCACGGCCCGTCCGGGAATCATCATTGGACGCAAGGGCGCGGAAATCGACAAGCTCAAGGGTGAAATCCAGAAGCGCACGAAACGCGAAGTCCACATCGACATTCAGGAAGTCCACCGCCCGGAACTCGACGCACAGCTCGTTGCCGAATCGATTGCGCTGCAGCTCGAGAAGCGCGTGGCGTTCCGCCGAGCCATGCGCAAGGCCGTGGACTCGGCCCTGCGCTTCGGATGCAAGGGAATCAAGGTGCGCGTTGCTGGACGGCTGAACGGCGCGGAAATCGCGCGCAAGGAATGGTACTTGCAAGGCCGGCTGCCGCTGCAGACGCTTCGCGCGGACATCGATTTTGGTTTTGCTGAGGCCCACACCTCTTACGGCGTGATCGGTGTGAAGTGCTGGGTCTATCAAGGTGAAAACGTTCCAGAGCGCGGCGAGAAAAAGACTGTTGCGCTGGCGGCTATCAGCTAAAACGCAGCGGATTGTTTAATGGAAGGATTTAAGGGACGACGACGATGTTAATGCCAAAGAAAGTGAAGTACCGGAAACAGCAGCGCGGGCGGCGCAAGGGGAAGGCCTGGCGCGGCGGGGAGCTCTCCTTCGGCGAATATGGCCTCAAGGCGCTCGAGCCGGCGTGGATTACCGACCGGCAGATCGAAGCCTCACGCGTGGCCATTACGCGCTTCATCAAGCGTGGCGGAAAGCTTTGGATCCGGATTTTTCCGGACAAGCCCTTCACCAAGAAGCCGGCGGAAACCCGCATGGGCAAGGGCAAGGGTGCGCCGGAACGATGGGTGGCGGTCGTGAAGCCCGGGCGCGTAATGTTTGAAATGGCAGGGGTAGATCTGGCGACGGCGAAGGAAGCGATGGAGCTCGCGGCTCACAAGTTGCCGATTCACACGCGGTTCGTCAGCCGCGAGGGTGCTCTCTAATGGCGCGGGGAATCGAGAAGTTGCGCGACCAGGGCACGCCCGAGTTGAGCGAACGCGCGCGCGAACTTGTTGAGCAGGTGTTTCGCCTGCGGTTCCAGCTGTCGACGGGGCAGGCCGAAGCGGTTACCAAGCTTCGCTCCGCACGGAAAGACCTTGCGCGCGTCAAGACGTTGCTCCGCGAACGCGAATTGAGGAAGCCAGATGGCAACTGAAACTGCAGCAGCGCCCGCGCGTCACCGCCGCCATGAACTGACCGGCGTGGTGACCAGCGCGAAGATGCAGAAGACGATTGTAGTGAAGGTGACCCGCCTGGTGCAGCACAAGCTGTATACGCGCGTGATGCGGGTCACGAAGAAATTCTATGCACACGACGAGCAGCGCGAGGCGCGTCTGGGCGATCGGGTGAAGATCGTCGAAACCCGGCCAATGTCGAAGCTGAAACGCTGGCGGCTTGCCGCAGTGCTCACGCGCAGCACTCGAGTGAATTAACGTGCGCAAGAGGGAACCGGGTGCGGGCTCTACTTTGAGCCCGCCGGAACAAGGACAACTGCCATGATTCAGATGCGAAGCTGGCTGACGGTAGCCGACAATTCGGGAGCGCGCCAGTTGACATGCATTTTGCCGCTTGGGGGCGATGTCGGCAGCAGGGCGGGGCTGGGCGATGTGATCACCGCTTCCGTCAAGGAAGCTGCGCCCGACAGCCCGATCAAGAAGGGCAAAGTCGTGAAGGCCGTCGTGGTGCGTACGCGCAAGGAGCACCGACGGAAAGACGGCACCTACATCCGATTTGACGATAACGCCGCAGTGCTGATCAATGACGCCAACGAGCCCGTGGGCACGCGCGTCTTCGGACCGGTGGCCCGTGAGTTGCGCGAGAAGAAGTTCGCGAAGATCGTCTCTCTGGCGCCGGAGGTATGGTGAGCCCGATGCGAAACCGAGTTGAACAAGCGCCGGCCACTGCCGGGATCAAGAAGGGCGACCAGGTGCGCGTGATGACCGGGCGTGATCGCGGAAAGACCGGCCGGGTGCTGGCCGTGAATCCGGCCAAGCGCACGATTACGGTCGAGCACGCAGGCATGATCAAGCGCCACACGCGTGCCAATCCGTCGAAGAACGTAAAGGGCGGCATCGTCGAAAAGGAAGGAGTGATGTCGATCTCCAACGTTTTGCTGTTCTGCCCCGCATGCAACAAAGGTACGCGCCTGGGGCACAAATTTCTGCCCGACGGCACGAAAGAGAGGGTTTGCCGCCGCTGCGGCAACACCCTAGAAAAGTAAAGGGCGAAAAGTAACGAAATTCTGGCGGGCTCCAAGCGGACCCCGCTCCCGTAGAGAGTGAAGAGACCGGATCATGATGAGCCGAATGCACGAACGTTACCGAAAAGAGGTGGTTCCGGCGCTGATGAAGCGGTTCGGGCGGAACAACCCCATGGCTGTGCCCAAGATCTCGAAAGTCATCGTGAACATCGGGATGGGTGAGGCCAGCCAGAACGTGAAGCTGCTGGACGTGGCTGTGGCCGAGCTCGGACAGATTGCCGGGCAGAAGCCGGTGATCACCCGCGCGAAGAAGTCGATCGCGAATTTCAAGATTCGCCGCGGCATGCCGATTGGCTGCTGCGTCACTTTGCGCGGCGACCGGATGTACGAATTCCTGGACCGCCTGTGCAACGTCGTGCTCCCGCGCGTGCGCGATTTCAGGGGCTTGCCGCCCAACGCGTTCGACGGGCGCGGCAACTACACGATGGGCCTTCGCGACCAGCTCGTGTTTCCCGAGATTGATTACACGCGCGTTGATAAGATCAAAGGCATTAACATCACGCTCACGACGACTGCAAAGAACGACGAGGAAGGCCGCGAACTGCTGAAGCTTTTGGGCGTGCCGCTGCGCCCCCAGGCTTGAAACGGGTGCGGGCTCTACTTGGAGCCCGCCAAAATAAGGATTTTAAGGAGAACTTATGGCGCGAAGCTCTCAATTCGCCAAGATGCGCAAGAAGCTGAAGTTCAAGATTCGCATTCGCAACCGCTGCCGCCTGTGCGGCCGGCCGCGCGGCTACTTGCGCAAATTTCAAATGTGCCGCATCTGTTTCCGCGGCCACGCACTGCGCGGGGAAATTCCCGGCGTGGTGAAGGCCAGCTGGTAGGAGCGGCGGAAAACGACTATGCAGACTGATCCGATCTCCGATTTACTCACGCGCATTCGCAACGCAGCCAAGGCGCGCCACGCGCGTGTGGACATCCCGACCTCGAAACTGAAAGTCGAGGTCGCGCGGATTCTGAAAGAAGAAGGCTACATCTCGACGTACAAGCTGGTCGAGGAAAACAAGACGCGGAAGACGTTGCGCCTCTTTCTGAAATACACTCCGGATCGCCGAAGCGTGATCACGGACCTGCGGCGCATCTCGAAGCCCGGCAGCCGCCGGTACAAGGGCGCTTCCGAAATCCGCCCGGTCGTGGGCGGAATGGGCATCAGCATCATGACCACACCCAGGGGTGTGATGACCGGCCGCGCCGCGCGCAGGGCGCGTGTGGGCGGCGAAGTCCTTTGCGAAGTCTGGTAGGAGAGCCATCAAGCTATGTCGCGCATTGGAAGAAAACCGATTGCCGTGCCCGCGGGAGTGAAGGTTCAGATTGCCCCGGGCTCGGTCGAAGTCCAGGGACCGAAGGGCAAAATGAGTGTTCCTCTGCCCCGGGGAATTCACCTCGAGCAGAAGGGCGCGGAGCTGCATGCGGTCCGTCAGAATGATGAACAGGCGGCATTGCATGGTCTGGCGCGGGCGCTGGTGGCGAACGCAGTGCACGGCGTGACGCAGGGTTTCAAGAAGGATCTCGACATCGTCGGCGTCGGGTATCGCGCCGAGATCAAGGGCAAGATAGTGAACTTCGCGCTCGGATATTCCCACCCGATTGAGTTCCCGATCCCCGAGGGAATACAGATTACGGTGGAGAAGCAAACGCACCTGACGGTTTCGGGCGCCGATCGCGGGCGGGTGGGTCAAGTTTCAGCCGACCTCCGCGCCTTGCGTCCGCCCGATCCATACAAGCAAAAAGGCATCCGCATTACCGGCGAGCGCTTGAAGAAGAAAGTCGGAAAGGCTGGCGCTGCCAAGACGGGCGCCTAAGGCCGGGTGCGGGCTTTACTTGGAGCCCGCAAGGATTAAGGAGAGAACTCGTGGCAACAGAACCGGTCCGGAAATTATCGCGCAATGCGCACCGCCAGCGGATTCATCTTCGCGTGCGGACGCGCGTTACGGGGACGCCCGAGCGGCCGCGGCTTTGCGTGTATCGCTCGAATGGACACATTTACGCGCAGGTCGTCGATGACCGCAGCGGGCGCACGCTCGCCTCGGCGAGCTCACTCGACAAGGACACGCGCAAGGAGCTCAAGGGCGGAAGCAACGTGGCGGCCGCCAAAGTGATCGGGAAAAAAATCGGGGAACGCACCCGCGCCGCCGGGATCGAGCAGGTTGTATTCGATCGCGGTGGCTACATGTACCACGGCCGAGTGGAAGCGCTGGCCGCGGCGGCCCGGGAAGCGGGGTTGAAATTCTAAGCCTATGTCAAAACAGATTCTGAGAGAAACCTTGGCGGTCCGGCGTAACATCCAGGTCAACGCCAATAGCTTGAAGGATCAGGTCGTGGCGATCCAGCGCGTGACCAAGGTCGTCAAGGGCGGAAAGAATCTCAGCTTTTCGGCCCTGGTTGTGGTGGGAGACCAGCAGGGCAACGCAGGCTTTGGCATGGGGAAGGCGCGCGAAGTGCCTATGGCCATCCGCAAAGCGATCGAGCAGGCAAAGAAAAACTTGATTCACCTGAATTTGAAGGGAACCACGATTCCGCATCAGGTTCTGGGCCTGTACGGTTCGGGGCAAGTGCTACTGAAGCCCGCGCCGGATGGCACCGGGATCATTGCTGGCGGACCAGTGCGCGCGGTCATGGAAGTAGCGGGGATTTCCAACGTGCTGACGAAGTCCATAGGCACGTCGAACCCGCACAACGTGATTAAGGCCACCTTCGATGCTTTGCTGCGCCTGAAAGATGTAGCCAAGGTCGCGGAACTTCGCTCGAAGACGGTGGAGGAAATCGGGCGCTGACCGCGCCGGGAATGAACATGGCTATCTCGAAGAAGAAATCAGGAACGCTCAAGATCAAGTGGGTGCGTAGTTTCATCGGCTGCCCTCTGGACATGCGGCAAACCATTCGCGGACTTGGATTCCGCCGGATGCAGCAAGTCGTGGAACGCGCCGATACGCCGGCCACCCGGGGCATGATCCTCAAGGTCCGGCATCTGGTTGTCGTTGAAGAATAAAGTTGAGGAATCGGGTGCGGACTCCACTTGGAGCCCGCCGGAATAAGGTTGAGGAATAAGCAGCGGGGAAAATTGAGGAAACCATGGCTGTGAATCTATCAAGTTTGAAGCCGGCACGGGGATCGCGGCATCGCAAGGTGCGCGTGGGGCGCGGGATCGGCTCGAAGCTCGGCAGGACGTCCGGCAAGGGCAATAAGGGGCAGAAATCGCGCAAGGGCTATTCGCGGCGCCCGGGTTTCGAGGGCGGCCAGATGCCGCTGCGCCGCCGGATCCCGAAGCGAGGCTTCCACAATCCGTCCCATTTCGAGTATGCCGTGGTCAATGTGGAAACGCTCAATGGTTTCGCGGCAGGAGAGACGGTGACACCCGAACTGTTGATTGCCACCGGCATGGTTCGGGAGGTGCGCGCCCCTATTAAGATTCTGGGAGACGGCGACTTGAATGCCGCGCTCACCGTGCGCGCGCACAAGTTCAGCAAATCGGCGGAGGAGAAGATCACCCGCGCCGGAGGTAAGGTCGAAATTTTGCCATGAACCAGTTTTTCGAAGCATTCCTCAACATGTTCCGGATTCCGGACCTGCGCAAGCGGCTCCTGTTCACGCTTGCGATACTGGCGGTGTATCGGATGGGCGCGTTCCTGCCCACGCCAGGGATCAATACGGACGTTTTGCAGCAATTCTTCAATCAGAATCAGGGATCGGTTCTGGGAGTCATTGACCTGTTCAGCGGCGGCAACTTCCGCCGTCTGACGATTTTCGCCCTGGGCATCATGCCTTACATTACGGCGTCGATCATCCTGCAACTGATGACTGTCGTCTGGCCGTACCTCGAGCGTCTGCAAAAGGAAGGCGAACTTGGCCGGCGCAAGATCACGCAGTACACGCGCTACCTGACGATTCTCTTGAGCATCATTCAGTCGTTTTCCATCGCGGAGACGCTGCAGCGCTCCGGCGGCCCAGGCAATCAACCGCTGGTTTACAACCCTGGCATTGGGTTCGTCCTGATGACGATCCTGACGCTGACCACCGGCTCAGCGTTCATCATGTGGCTGGGTGAGCAGATTACCCAGCGCGGCGTAGGCAACGGGATGTCGCTGATTATATTCGCCGGAATCGTCGTAGGCCTTCCGCGCGCCGTGGCCGACCTGTTTGACAAGTTCCGCACCGGTCAGTGGGGACCGTTTACGGGTCTGGCCCTGATTGTCTTGATGGGCTTGATGATTTCGGTCGTGGGCGTCATCGTTTTCGTGGAAGGCGGGCAGCGGCGTATCCCCGTGCAGTACGCCAAACGTGTCATGGGCCGACGCATGATGGGCGGGCAGATGACGTATCTGCCGCTGCGGGTCAATTCGGGCGGCGTCATCCCGCCGATCTTTGCCAGTTCGTTGCTTACGTTTCCGGGGACGATCAATCTGGTTCTGGGAAAGAAATTCAGGGCCCTCGATTGGCTTTCAACGAATCTGGCCTGGGGCGAGCCCTGGTATATTTTGGTCTACATCACGCTGATTATCGTGTTTGCTTTTTTCTATGTCGGCATCGTATTTAATCCGACCGAACTGGCCGACAACATGCGGAAATACGGAGGTTTCATTCCGGGAATTCGCCCTGGGCGCAACACGTCGGAGCACATCGACCGCGTCCTTCGCCGCTTGACGTTCGTCGGCGGAGTCTATCTGGCGGCCGTTTGTTTGCTCCCTGAGTGGCTAATGGCCGGGATTCATCTCCAGCATCTGCCCTTTGTGGGCACATGGTTCGACAACCACATGTGGCGGTTTGTGCTGGAAGGGCTGAAGGTAAATTTTTATTTTGGGGGCACCTCCCTGTTAATCGTCGTCGGTGTGGCGATGGACACCGTCCAGCAGATCGAGGCCCAGTTGGTGATGCGGAATTACGAAGGGTTTGTCAAAAAGGGAAAGCTGCGTGGCCGCCGCTTCGGCTGATCAGAACGGTATCGGAGGTGTTCCGAGGCCGCGCCGTGCGGTGATCCTGCTGGGCCCTCCTGGGGCGGGCAAGGGCACCCAGGCACAGCGGATTGCCCAATTGTACGGGTTGCCGCACCTCTCGACCGGTGACATGTTTCGTGACCACATTCATCGCGACACGGAACTCGGGCGAAAGGCAAAGCCGCTGATGGAGCGCGGCGAGTTGGTTCCGGATGAAATCGTGCTGAGCATGATCGAGGACCGTATTGCCCAGCCTGACTGCGACAACGGATTTGTGTTTGATGGTTTTCCGCGCACGCTGGCTCAGGCTGAAGACCTGGAGCGGATTTGCCGGCAGCACAATTTTGGTTTCACCGTTGTTTTGCACATGGTTGTAGACCGGGACTTGTTGATGCGCCGGCTGACAGGCCGCAGAATTTGCAAGATGGGCGGGCACATTTACAACATTTATGACCGCCCGCCAAAGCGCGCCTGCATTTGCGATGAAGACGGCAGCGAGTTGATTCACCGGCAGGACGATACCGAGCCCGTGATTCGCGAGCGGCTGGCCGCTTACGAGAAGCAGACGCGCCCTCTTGTGGCGTACTACAAGGCGCAAGGTCTCTTGAGCCCGGTGGACGCAATGGCCAACGCGGACGCCGTAACGGCTAGCATTGAGAAGATTCTGGACGAGGCAGAAGCACCCAAATGATTGTATGCAAGTCACAGTCTGAATTGGAAAAAATGCATCGCGCCGGTCTGGCAATCTGGGAAGTATTGAACGACCTGCGCGGGATGGCGCAGCCAGGGGTTACGACGAAAGAGCTCGATGAATATGCGGAGCGCCGCACGGCTGAACTGAAGGTCCGCCCTGCGTTCAAGAATTACCGGGGCTACCCGGCGACGCTGTGCACGTCGATCAATTCCGAGGTCGTGCATGGCATCCCCTCGAAGTCGAGGCACCTCGTGCAGGGCGACATCATTTCGCTCGATTTTGGCGTCGAATATGCCGGCTATTACGCCGATGCGGCCGTGACGGTTCCGGTCGGTGAGATTTCTCCTGAACTGAAGAGGCTCTTGCAGGTGACCCGGGAATCTCTCGATCTAGCCATTGAAAAGGTGCGCGTCGGCAACCGGCTCACCGACATCTCTGCCGCCGTGCAGGACTGGGCCGAGCGCAAGAGCGGATATTCGGTTGTTCGCGATCTCTGCGGCCACGGCATTGGTACGCACATCCACGAGGAGCCCAACGTGCTCAATTACGGTGAACCCGGCCGCGGCCCGCGCTTGCAGGAAGGTATGGTGTTCGCGATCGAACCCATGGTTAATGTCGGCGGTCCTGATGTCAGAGTGCTCGAGGACGATTGGACTGCGGTGACGGCGGACGGCACCAACTCGGCGCATTTTGAGCACACGGTGGCGGTTACCTCGGACGGACCCTGGGTATTGACGCGTCCCCGCGAAATGCAGGGACCGTCCTGGTGAGCGGCGCGAGAGGAAATATGGGCAAGCGACCCGAACCGGATAAACGTAAAGCCGACGCTTCCAATCCGAAGGAAGACGCCATCGAAGTGATGGCGACGGTCATCGAACCGCTGCCCAACGCGATGTTTCGCGTAGAGCTGGAGAACAAGCATAAGGTGCTGGCGCACATTTCCGGGAAGATGCGCAAGAACTTCATACGCATTCTCGCCGGAGACAAAGTCGCCGTGGAGCTTTCGCCCTACGATCTGACGCGCGGCCGCATCGTGTACCGGTATAAGTAGAACGGGTGCGGGCTCTACCGGGAGCGGGCTTTACTTGAAGCCCGCCAGATCTTGGAGCCCGCCGGAAATTTGTCAAGGAGCAGGGAAATGAAAGTCCGGGCATCGGTAAAGAAGATTTGTGACAAGTGCAAGGTCATCCATCGGCGCGGCGTGGTGCGCGTAATTTGCGTCAACCCGAAACACAAGCAGCGCCAGGGATAGCCAGCCGGAGAATTGAGGAGCACGCATGGCACGCATTGCAGGAGTAGATCTTCCGGTTCAGAAGCGGATCTGGGTCGGCCTGACGTCGATCTACGGCATCGGCCAGCCCCGCGCGAAAGCGCTTTGCGCGAAGGCGGACGTGGAATTCACCAAGAAGGTAAAAGATCTCACCGAGGAGGAGATTAACCGTCTCCGCCAGGCGATCGAATCCGAGGGCCGCGTCGAGGGCGATCTCCGCAAGGAGGTCCAGATGAATATCCGGCGGCTCATCGAGATCCAGTGCTACCGCGGGCTGCGCCATCGCCGGAATCTTCCGGTTCGCGGCCAGCGCACGCACACGAACGCGCGGACGCGCAAGGGACCGCGGAAGGGCGCTGTCGCCGCGAAGAAGAAAGTTGCTGCCCGGAAGTAGCGGTCTGGCGGGCGCGTGTTAGCTCCCGATGGATCCGGGAGCGGGTTCTACTTGGAGCCCGCCGGAATTTGGGTCCGAGATTGAAACGAGGGTACTGACTTGGCAAAAGAACCGCAGCAGCAGGACGCCGCTACACAGGCGCCGGCAAAAACGTCGAAGCGCAAGAAAGAGTTTAAGAAGAAACGGGAGAAGCGCGTGGTCCCGCATGGCGTGGTGCACATCCAGGCCACGTTCAACAACACGATCATTACCATCTGCGGACCGGATGGGCGCGCGGTATCGTGGTCTTCCGCCGGATCGATCGGCTTCAAAGGCTCGCGGAAGGGAACGCCTTACGCGGCGCAGCAGGCCTCGGCGTCTGCCGCCGGAGTCGCGCGCGACCAGTACGGCATGAAATCGGTCGAAGTCCGTGTGAAGGGTCCGGGCTCGGGCCGCGAATCGGCTGTGCGCGCTCTGGCCTCGTCGGGCTTGCACATCGTGCACATCAAGGATGTGACGCCGATTCCGCACAATGGTTGCCGGCCGCCCAAGCGCCGCCGCGTCTGATCGGGCGGAATCGAGCGGGTACGGGCTCTACCGGGAGCGGGTATTGCTTTAAGCCCGCCGGAATAAAGATAAGGAGAAACGCATTTGGCACGTCATCGTGAAGCGGTTTGCCGGCTCTGCCGCAGGGAAGGGCAGAAGCTGTTTTTGAAAGGGCTGCGCTGTTTTACTGAGAAGTGCGCCATAGAAAAGCGCAACTTCGTCCCGGGACAGCACGGCCAATCG
>JBGPXQ010000093.1:0-8708 GCA_041492805.1 Terriglobia bacterium
ACCCGGACGAAACTTTCTTCCGAGGGTGAACGCTGGGTCGCGCAAACCCTCAAGAAAATGACGATTGACGAAAAAATCGGGCAGTTGTTTGCCGTATGGTGCTATGGCGGCTTCCTTTCCACCGAGAGCCTTGAGTATAAGGACCTCCTTCACGACGTCGAAGACAAACATATCGGTACGTTCGCCATCCAGACGCAAGGCTCGCCGCTCGGAATCGAGCGCAGCCAAGTGTACCCGACTGCCGTCCTGGTCAACACGCTGCAAAGCCGCGCCAAGGTTCCATTGCTGGTTGCTGCGGATTTCGAACGCGGTACGTCCATGCGCATCGAAGAAGGCTCTTCATTCCCGCACGCCATGGCTGTCGCAGCGACGGGCCGCCCGGAAGATGCCTACACCATGGGCAAGATCACGGCGCTTGAGGCCAGGGCGGCGGGCGTTCCGTGGATTTTCGCGCCCGATGCCGACGTCAACAGCAACCCCGGCAATCCCATCATCAACACACGCTCTTTCGGCGAAGACCCTGCGCGGGTGTCCGAGTTTGTAGCTGCGTTCGTGCGCGGAGTCGAAGAAAACGGCGGGCTGGCCACCGCAAAGCACTTCCCCGGACATGGCGATACGACCACCGATTCGCATCTCGATCTGCCGACAGTGACGAGCGACCGCGCGCATCTGGAGCGAGTCGAGCTAGTCCCGTTCCGCGCGGCCATTGCCGCCGGCGCGAGCGCCATTATGACCGGCCATCTCGCAGTCCCCGCACTCGATCCTGATCCCGACGTCCCGGCAACAATGTCATCCAGGATCACCACGGACCTGCTCCGGCGGCAGATGGGCTTCGAAGGCCTGGTCGTGACCGACGCGCTCGACATGGGAGGCGTAACGGTGCGCTACCCGCCTGGCGAGGTCGCTGTGCGCTCGATCCTCGCCGGCGCTGACGTCCTGCTGGTCCCGCCAGTGCTCGACGCGGGGCTTGAAGCCGTGCGCGACGCCGTGGCGTCAGGCCGCATTCCGATGTCGCGCATCGACGAAGCTGTCACGCGCGTCCTTCGCGCCAAGGCAAAGCTCGGCCTGAACAAATCGAAGCTCGTGGACCTGGGCGCCCTGCCGCGCAATTTCGACCGGCCCGAATTCGACCGCGCCGCACTCGACATCGCCGATCGTGGCGTCACGCTCCTGCGCGACGATCAGCACGTTCTCCCGCTCGATGCGACGAAGCCGTTGCGGGCGTTGCTCGTCGCGGTCTCGGGAGACAATGATCCCTATCCGGCCGAGGACCTCGAAAATGAAATTCGCCGGCGCGTAGATTCGCTCGCGAGCGTGCGCATGGACACGCGCTTCGTCCGCGCCGAAACCGCCAAGCTTCCCCCGTCTGATACTTACGATGTGGCGATTGCGGCTATCTTTGTCCGCGTCGCGGATCGCAAGGGCAGCGTCGGTCTCCCAGACGACGAAGCCGCTGTAGTCGATCGATTACTCGCCGCGGGCAAACCTGTCATCGTCGCCTGCTTCGGAAGTCCGTATCTCGTAGAGCGTTTCCCCGCCGCGAAGACCTGGGTCGCCGCCTTCAGTACGGTCGACGTCGCCCAGCGCGCCATGGGCCGCGCTCTGTTCGGCCAGGTACCCATCGCCGGGCGGCTGCCCGTAAATGTTCCGGGCGTAGCGACACTGGGCGCGGGACTCGACCTCCCCGCGAATTCCATGAAGCTGCGTTCCAGCGAAGCCATTGCAGACCCGAAGCTGAAATCTGCCTATGCCGTACTCGACCGCGCCGTCGCCGATCATGCATTTCCCGGAGGCGTGCTGGCGGTTGGCTATCGTGGCGAGCTTCAGGTACACGCCTTTGGACGGCAGACTTATGACGCGACGTCACCAGCAGTCAGCCCCGACACGATCTATGATGCCGCTTCGCTTACCAAGGCCGTCGTAACCGCAACGCTCGTGGCCATACAGGTCGAAGCTGGACGCGTCGCACTCGACTTGCCCGTGGGGCGTTACGTCCCCGAGTGGAATAGTGGCCCCAACCCTGAATGGCGCAAGAGCGTAACGATCCGGCACATGCTCACGCATTCCTCTGGCCTTCCTGCGCACAAGGATTATTTCCTCACGATTCATTCGAAGCGTGAGGCGGTCGCCGACATTTGCAAGGAAGTCCTCGAATACGAACCGGGCACGAAGACCGTATACTCCGATTTGGGGTTCATCCTGCTTGGTGAAATCCTCGAGCGCGTCACCGGCAGGACCGTCGATCAACTCGCCAAAGAAAGAATCTTCACGCCTCTCGGCCTGGCGAACACGCTGTTTAAGCCGTCGAAGGCGCTCGCCAGCCGCATCGCTCCCACCGAGGACGACACGACGTATCGCAAGCGCCTGCTCCGGGGAGAAGTCGACGACGAAAACGCATTCGCGATGGGCGGCGCGGCCGGGCACGCCGGGATGTTTGCGACGGCGCCCGATCTGGCGGCCTTTTGCCAGATGCTTCTCAATGGAGGCATGTATGCGCACCAGCGCCTTCTGACTCGCGCGACGCTCGCGCAATTCATCACTCCGCAAGCGATTGCAGCTAATACACGCACGCTCGGCTGGATGGTCCCTACGGCGGATTCCTCCAGCGGCCGCTATTTCTCCGCACGCAGCTTTGGCCATCTTGGTTTCACCGGCACTTCAATCTGGATCGACCCGGACCGGCAGCTTTTCGTCATCCTTCTTACCAATCGTGTCTATCCCACGCGCGCGAACGACAAGATCGCAGCCGTGCGCCCCGCCGTTCATGACGCCATTGTCGAGGCCCTCGGCCTCACTCCCGCTGCGCGGTAGCCCCGCGAGCACACTCCTTCCCCCTTACTGAATGAGCGATTGCCGGCGGATTCGCTGCACCGGAATGCCGCGTGCGCATGCGAAGATGGGTGTGAGCCATGTCCAGGAAGACACCGAGCGCGACCGAGCAGCGGAATCCCCGCACGCACGGTCTAGGCGCGAAATCCACATTGGATATTCTTCGGGCGATCCATCGGGAAGACGCCACGGTGGCGCAGGCTGTCGCCCGCGCGATTCCCGCAATTGCACGGGCCGTTGACGCCATTGCGCAGGCCCTGCAGAACGGCGGACGCCTATTCTACGTCGGCGCGGGAACCAGCGGGCGTCTCGCAGCGCTCGACGCCGCGGAAATTCCGCCGACGTTTGGGACGCCGGCACATATGGTCCAGGCGGTGATTGCGGGCGGCCGCCGCGCTCTCACACACGCAGTCGAAGGCGCGGAAGACAACCGAGCGCAGGGCGCACGCGACCTGGCGGCGTGCCGCTTAAGCCGCAACGATGTCGTCGTCGGAATCACGGCCAGCGGGTCGACTCCCTACGTCCTCGGGGCACTCGAGTTCGCACGACGCCGCGGCGCCACCACGGTTGGCGTGGCGGCAAATCCGCGGCCGCCGATTACGCGTCTTGCAACGATCAGTATCGTCGCCCATACGGGACCTGAGGCAATTACCGGATCGACGCGAATGAAGGCCGGCACGGCCCAGAAAATGGTCCTTAACATGCTCTCTACTGCTGCGATGGTTCGCATGGGACGCGTGTATGACAACTGGATGATCGGCGTGGCGCTGACGAATCGGAAGTTGCAGGCGAGAGGGCTGCGCATATTGGCCGAAGCTTCAGGAGCATCCGTGGCCGACGCAACACGCGCCCTGCGTCAATCAGGACACAATATGGGTGTCGCACTCATCATGCTTAAAACCAGCTTGAATGTTCGTGAGGCGCGACGTCTATTGCATAACGCAGGCGGCCACGTGCGTAACGCCCTTGCGCACAAAGAACAAATTTCAAAGGGCCGGCGAAGACCACATGGATAGATTCCTCATTGAAGGTGGAAGGCGGCTTGAAGGTTCCGTGCACATCAGCGGCGCGAAAAATGCCGCACTGCCCGCGATGGCTGCGGCGCTGCTGACTTCCGGCCGCGTCGAGCTGGACAATATTCCACGGGTGCGGGACATCATCACGATGGGCCGTTTGCTTGCGCACATGAGTGCAATCGTTGAGGTACCCGAACTTCCTCCCACCGCTATGATCATCCAGGCCGAGAAAATCAATGGCGCCGAGGCGCCGTACGAACTGGTGCGAACGATGCGTGCTTCGATACTGACGCTCGGCCCGCTCGTCGCCCGCACCGGTTCCGCGCGCGTCTCGCTTCCCGGGGGATGCTCGATTGGCGCACGTCCGGTGGATCTTCACCTGAAAGCGCTCGAACAAATGGGCGCGGAAATCGCCACTTCGCACGGTTACGTCGAGGCGCACGTTCCGGGCGGAGGACGCCTGCGCGGCGGGCACGTCTTCTTCGACAAGATTACCGTCACCGGAACAGAAAATGTGCTCATGGCCGCGGCACTGGCTGAAGGTGAAACTCAAATCGAAAATGCGGCGCGCGAACCGGAGATTACCGACCTGGCGGATCTTCTCATCAAAATGGGCGCGGAAATCGAGGGTGCGGGGACATCGACGATTCGCATACGGGGGAAAAAGGAACTACACGGCGCGCGGCATACCATCATCCCGGACCGGATCGAAGCCGGCACTTTCCTCGTGGCCGGAGCCATCACGAACGGCGCGCTCGAACTCACCGGTTGCGTTCCCGAACACCTGACCTCGGTCATCGCCAAGCTGCGGGAAACCGGCGTTGAAATCCGCGAGACCGCGCCTGGCACGCTGTGCGTCCGTGGCGCGAAAAAGCTGGTCGCTGCTGACGTCAGGACCGAGGAATTTCCCGGCTTTGCGACAGACATGCAGGCGCAATTCATGGCACTGGTCACGCAAGCCGAAGGCACATCGGAGATCACGGAAACGATCTTCGAAAATCGCTTCCTCCACGCCAGCGAAATGATCCGTATGGGCGCGAATATTTCCATCGAAGGGCGCCGCGCCGTCGTCCACGGCCCTACAATCCTCTCCGGCACGGGCGTGATTGCTTCGGACCTCCGGGCGAGCGCCTCACTGGTTCTGGCTGCACTGGTCGCGCGGGGCGAAACGATCGTCGACCGCGTCTACCACATCGACCGCGGCTACGAACGCATCGAGGAGAAACTCTCCTCTGTCGGTGCGCGCATCCGCCGCGTCAATTAGTTCTCATTTTTTCAGTAACACAGGCTTCAGCCTGTGTTCCTCAAAATTACAATGCAAAATGCGCACAGACTTCAGTCTGTGCCACCAAATCAAAACGGGGAGGCGATGGTTCGCCTCCCCGTTTCTTGAACTTTCGGTCAAGCGCGCACACGATTCGCGCGCCTGGGTTGCAGCAGCCCTACTGCCCCGCCGCTTCCTTCTGCTGTTTCTCGCGCTGTTCGCGCAGGACTGCTTTGCGCGAGAGCCGTATCTTATTGCCCTCGATGGCGAGCACCTTGACGAGCACTTGGTCGCCCAGTTTTAGTTCGTCCCGGACGTCGCGGATGCGTTGCTCGGCGATCTCACTGATGTGCAGCAAACCGTCGGTGCCTGAAAAAATCTCCACGAAAGCGCCGAATTCCGCCAGCCGCACCACTTTGCCGAGATACGTCTTGCCGATTTCGGCTGACGCCGTGATATCCCGGATCATCTGCAGAGCCTGGTCGGCGGCGGTGCCGTTGTTGGCGAACACATGCACCTTGCCGTCGTCCATAACGTCGATCTTGACGCCGGTCGCATCGATGATCGAGCGGATCTTCTTCCCGCCGGGGCCGATCAGGTCGCGGATCTTGTCGGTCGGGATCTGCAATTGGTAAAGCCGCGGAGCGAAGATCGACATCTTGTCACGCGCCGCCGAAATCGTTTCGTCCATGGTGTCCAGAATCTGTAAACGCGCGCGCCGCGCCTGCTCGAGTGCCTGTCGCATCATTGCTACGCTGATGCCCCCGACCTTGATGTCCATCTGGAGCGCTGTGATTCCGGTGCGGGTTCCTGCGACTTTGAAGTCCATATCGCCGTAGTGGTCTTCCGCGCCGGCGATATCGGTCAGCACGGCCGCCTTGTCTCCTTCGACCACCAGGCCCATGGCGATACCCGCGCATGCCGCGCGAATCGGCACGCCGGCATCCATCAGCGCGAGCGAGCCGCCGCAAACGGTGGCCATCGAGGATGACCCGTTCGATTCCAGAATGTCCGACACCAGACGCATCGCGTATGGGAAGTCGGTCTCCGGCGGAAGCAGGTTCACCAATGCGCGCTCGGCCAGTGCGCCGTGCCCGATCTCGCGGCGGCCCGGCCCGCGCAGGAATTTCACTTCGCCGACGGAAAACGGCGGAAAGTTGTAGTGCAGCATGAAACGCTTGAATGATTCTTCTTCGAACAGGAGGTCGAGGCGTTGCTTGTCTTCTTTCGTGCCAAGCGTCGTCGTCGCCAGCGCCTGGGTTTCCCCGCGGGTGAACAGCGCGGAGCCGTGCGCGCGCGGCAACACTCCGACTTCGCAGGTAATCTGACGGATTTGATCGAATGCGCGGGCATCCGGCCGCCTGTGGCGCTCGAGGATATCCTCGCGGAAGTAGCGCTCGCGCAGCCGCTCAAACGCGCGGGCCGCCAGCGTGCGCTTCTCTTCTTCCTCCTCCGGGATCGAGTCTCGGATCTCCTTCTTGATGTCGTCGATCAGGTGATAGCTCTCTTTCTTCGGATGCTTCGCTGTGTCGAGCGCGTCGTGCAGCCGCGCGCCGTATTTCTGTTCGATCTCCTTGGCGAGGGCTTCATCAAACGGCAGCGGGGGCACGGTTACCTTGTTCGGGTTGATCTTGTCATGCAGCTCGCGGATAGCCGCGATGATGCGCTTGATCTCCTCGTGACCGAATTCCAGCGCATCTGCAACTGCGTCTTCGCTGACTTCAATGGCGCCTGCTTCAATCATTACGATGGCCTGCTCGGATGCGACTACGACGATGTTCAGCAGACTCGTCTTTTGATCGGCAACCGTCGGGTTCGCAACGAGCTTGCCTTCGAGCAGACCCACGCGCACCGCCGCCACTGGAGTCGTGAACGGCAAATCGGAAATGAAGGCCGCCGCCGAAGCGCCGGTGATTCCGATCACGTCCGGATCATTTTCGCTGTCGGCCGATAGCACCATGGCGACAATTTGGGTCTCGTTCCGCCATGCTTCGGGAAACAGCGGGCGCAGCGGGCGGTCGATCATTCTCGAAGTCAGGATTTCGCGTTCCGAGGGGCGCCCTTCACGCTTGAAAAACCCACCGGGAATCTTCCCGGCCGAATAGGTATATTCCCGGTAGTCCACGGTAAGCGGGAGAAAATCCCGGTCGTTCGCCTTGTTATCCATGCAGGCCGTGACAAGCACGACTGTATCGCCATACCGGGCCAGGACGGCGCCATTCGCCTGTTTGGCCACTTTTCCGGTCTCCAGCGTCAGCGTGCGTCCGCCGACCTCGACCGTAACCTGATGGGGAGCTGGATCTGCTTGTGACATAACTGAAAGTCCTTTCGCTTTCCCGCCGCGCCCCGAACCATCGGGCATAGCACGTGCGGAAAGACATTCGAGTGCGGGATGGATTTATCCCGTTTTGTTTGGAAGAGAGTGACGAAGACAGCGGCGAGAGGAAGGCCGGAGTCCAACTATAAAAAAAGCGGCCGGGCGACACCGCCCAAAAGCCGCAGAAAACTTACAGGGCTCCGTAAAGGCTCGGAGATTTCGTTGGCGCGACCGCGCTGCCCGCCCGGGCAGCAGTCACTTGCGCAAACTAAGGCGTTCGACAATCTCGCGATACCGATCCGGGTCACGACGGTTAAGGTAGTCCAGCAGCCGCCGGCGCTTGTTGACCATCATGATCAGCCCGCGTCGCGACGCATGGTCCTTGAGGTGCGACTTCAGATGCGTCGTCAGGTAGTTGATTCGCTCGCTCAATAATGCAATCTGGACTTCCGGTGAGCCTGTATCCTTCACGTGCGCTCGATACTGCTCAATCAACATTGACTTGGCTTCTCTCAAGTCGTCCTCTCCGCCGAACCCACTAAACTCTGCTCTCGTTTCGTCTTCTCTTCGACTCTAGGAGCCTAACACACGCCCTCGGTCCCATGCAAAATCTTTCTGCAAGGCGACGGGTTCGGCCGAAAGCGCTCCCCCGCAAGTCCGCGCGCAGCCCTTTTCCTCTATTTATCGCGAATCAAAGAAAGAAACTCTTCGCGCGTCTGCACGTTTTCGCGGAACGCGCCCAGCATGGCGCTAGTTACGGTTTGCGAGTGTTGTTTTTCGACGCCGCGCATCACCATGCACAGGTGCCGCGCTTCGATCACGACTCCTACTCCCAAGGGAGCGATTTTTTGCTGGATGGCGCTCGCAATCTGGTTCGTCAGACGTTCCTGGATTTGCAGCCGCCGCGCGAACATGTTCACCAGCCGGGGAATCTTGGACAGCCCGACCACTTTCTTGTCCGGGATATACGCCACATGGCACTTCCCGAAAAACGGCAGCATGTGGTGTTCGCACAGGCTGTAAATCTCGATGTCCTTCACCAGCACCATCTGGTCGTAGCACACGCTGAACATGGCGCCGTTCAGGAGCTTTTCCGGATCCTGGTGATAGCCGCTGGTCAGATACCGCAAGGCTTTTTCAAATCGCTCGGGAGTGTGCCGCAAACCGTCCCGGTCCGGGTCCTCCCCGATCAAATGCAGCATCCGCCGCACCAGATCGGCGATGGACTCTGTCTTTTCCACGCTGACAGCCTCGCTCAGCGGGAGTTCTTCGGTACGCTTTG
>JBGPXQ010000080.1:0-9301 GCA_041492805.1 Terriglobia bacterium
CCGCCATGGAACGCCACGGCGTGCGCGTCGACCGCGAAGCCCTGGCCGCGATGTCCGCGACGATGGAGCGCGAAATCCGCGCCCTCGAAAAAACCATCTGGGAGCTGGCCGGATCGGAATTCAACGTCAATTCGCCGCAGCAGCTCGCCGAAATCCTGTTCGACAAGATGAATCTCGGTCTCGGCGGGAGACGCCGGTCGAAGCCCCGCTCGACCGCCGCGGAAGTGCTTGAAGAGCTGGCGCTCACGCACGAACTGCCGCGCAAGGTTCTCGAATACCGCGAAATCAGCAAGCTCAAATCCACTTATGTGGATGCGCTGCCCCGCCTGATTCACGCCGACACGGGTCGCTTGCACACCAGCTTCAGCCAGACCGGAACGGCGACGGGCCGCCTCAGTTCTTCGGACCCCAACCTGCAAAACATTCCGGTGCGGTCGGAGCTGGGCCGCCAGATCCGCGCCGAATTCATCGCCAGCCCGGGGAACACGCTGCTTTCAGTGGATTATTCACAGATCGAGTTGCGCATCCTCGCGCATTTTTCCGAGGACCCGGTTCTGGTCGAAGCGTTCCGCACCGGACAGGACATCCACTCGCGCACGGCGCAGGAGGTTTTCGGCGTGGGACCGATGGCGCAGACCGCCGAGCATCGCCGTGCGGCCAAGGCCATCAACTTCGGCATCATCTACGGGCAGACGCCGTTCGGGTTGGCAGCGCAGCTCGGCATAGACCAGAAAGAAGCCGCGCGATTCATCACGGCATATTTCGCCCGCTATCGCGGGGTGAAGGAATATCTCGACCGGTCACTCGCCGGCGCACGCGAGGCCGGCGTCACGCGCACGCTGTTCGGCCGCATCCGGCCCGTCCCGGAAATCACTTCGCCACAGCCCAGCCTGCGGAGCTTCGCCGAGCGGACGGCGCTCAACACGCCGCTTCAAGGCACCGCCGCCGACCTGATCAAAATCGCCATGATTGCCATCGACCGCCAGCTAGCGGACGAAGGCTTGCACGCAAAAATGATTCTCCAGGTCCACGACGAATTGCTCTTCGAAGCGCCACACGATGAGATCGACCGCCTGCGCGCTTTGGTCCGCCCGGCGATGGAGGGCACCCACAAACTCATCGTGCCGCTCGTCGTGGACATCAAAGCCGGACCGAACTGGCGCGACATGAAGTAGCGGTGGCAGGTAGTGGGTTATACGTGTCGGGTTACAGGTGATAGGTGGAAGGTCCCAGGTCCCAAGTCGCAAGCATTGGGTTGCCGCCCTAGTTTCCCGCAGAGATACCACGTTTTTTCTTGTGCTACTCTGTGCCTCGGTGACACTGTAGCCATCCGGGAAGGTCTTCTATGAAACATGCTCCGGGATTCCTGGCAATCGTCAATGATGCAAAAACTCGAGTGAGGGAATGGGACTTCCGCGAAGTAAAGCGGCGGCTCGACGCCGGCGAGAGCCTCACTCTCGTGGACGTTCGCGAGGACAACGAGTGGGCACGGGGACACCTTCCCGGCGCTGTTCATCTCAGCAAGGGCACCATCGAGCGCGATATCGAGCAGGCTGTGCCCGACAAGGCTACGACACTGGTCCTGTATTGCGGAGGCGGCTTCCGCTCGGCGCTGGCCGCGGATAACCTGCACAAAATGGGCTACACCAATTGCATTTCGATGGGCGGAGGATGGCGCGCCTGGACCGAGGCGGGACTCCCGACGCAAAACGATTGAAATGAGGGGATTGGCTGGGGCGACAGGATTCGAACCTGTACCATCCGCATTAACAGTGCGGTGTCCTACCGGTTGGACCACGCCCCATCGACGAGAGATAATAACATACGCTTCGCGGGTTTAATGCGTATGGGCCATGCGTTTCGATAAAACTCCTACCGTACCCTGTATTCCATAGCCTGATTTCAAGCCAGCCACTGGTTTCGGGTCTGAAGCTCACGCATCGGATCTGAGTCGTCCGGCAATTGCCGCCAAGGAAATGCCCGGTGCGGAACGTCCTATTATTTGTCTTGCATGATTTCATGCCTGCGCAGGACAGCCAGGGAGGGTCGCTGATCGAATTTCCACGCGCCATGTGGACCAGCTTGATCGACGTAGTGCAGAAACACCTGGACGGCATGCTCGCCGACAAACGCCTCACGCCAATGGGGGATGTCAATTCCCCGGTAAAGTAAAGCGTCACCCGGGTGCAGCACTTCCGGGTGGCTCACGCCGTTCGTCTCGACCCACAAAGGCCACGGTTCACCGCCTCTGTAGCCCAGATTTACGGTAACACTGATCTCGCAGGATGGCCGGTCCGTATGTTTTTTCAAGACATCGCCGGATTTATAGACACGGTAGTAGGAATAGGTCGGGAACAATCGAAGCTGCGTCTCCTGTTCGATTCGGGGAAGTAAAGTTTCCAGAAGGGCTTCCATCATCGGATCGGCGTAGACGGAAGGCGTGTTGGGAACCTGGGGATCTTCCTGAGGCAACAATCCCTGCCGCGCGGCTTCCGAAGCGTATGTATATAGAAACGCGCGGCGCCGTTTTTCAACCAGGGACCTTAGAACACTGTATCCAAAGTCATGAAATGAGTTCACGGGTGCGGGCTCCGCTTGGAGCCCGCCAGAAGCGGTTGATGATTCGGATGGCTTCATTTCCTCTTCGCAGATAAATCGCCTGTGAACCTCTTCATCCTGGCCCAGAAAGCCCATCATGCTCAAGAACAATTTCCGTTTGATGTGTATCCGCCAAAGCATAAGCAGAATGAATGCGGATTCATGGGTGCGGGCTCTACTTGGAGCCCGTGAAGAAAATGGTGCGGGCTCTACTTTTGCGCTGAGCGCCCCGGCCTGGCCGGGGCGTGGAGCACGTCAGAAACGGGTGCGGGCTCCGCTTGGAGCCCGCCAGAAAAAATGAAAAGAATCGAGCACGGAGCATTCCGAATATGCTTCCGCTGGTGGGTATGATCCATGGGGTGTATTTCGGGGTAGGCAGCGGAAGCAGTCGGGGGGAAGATCGTGCCGGCCCAGCCCTCAATCCCCTAAAGGGATCCTCGGCGCGTCCTCCCCCTTCGGGCTTTCTTAACGCACGCTCTAGGCCAAACGTAACTCACTGAAAATACAATGCCTTGTTGTTGTGCGCTGGGTAAAAAAGCCACGCTCGGAGGAAAATTTTCCGGAGTCATGCAAGGTAAGGTTTTTCCTTCAGGCCCGCCGCCGTTTTTCTTGACCCGGACTGACCGCCTTGCTAACGTTGTAAGGTTACGATGGGCGTATTTTACGCGCAGGGTGCTGAGCCGGCTGTGGGGGCGGACTCCCGAATATGGGCCTGACCAAAATCGTCATTCGCGGCGCGCGCCAGCACAACCTGAAAAACATTAATCTCGAAATTCCGCGCAACACGCTGACCGTCATCACGGGGCTTTCCGGTTCGGGCAAATCCTCGCTCGCTTTTGACACGATTTACGCCGAGGGCCAGCGCCGGTACGTCGAATCGCTATCGGCCTACGCGCGGCAATTCCTCGATCAGATGGAGCGCCCGGATGTAGATTCGATCGAAGGGCTTTCGCCTGCGATTGCCATCGAGCAGAAAACGACGACGCGCTCGCCACGCTCGACTGTCGGCACCATTACAGAAATCTACGACTACCTGCGCGTGGTTTACAGTTCGATTGGCACGCCGCACTGCCCGAATTGCGGACGACCTATCTCGCGCCAGTCGACCGACCAGATCGTGCGCGCCATCCTGCACGGCGAGCTTGCGAAGGCGGGCGACCGAATCATGATCCTCGCGCCCATCGTGCGCGGACGCAAGGGCGAGTACCGGCAGGAACTGGAGAAGCTCGCGCGCGACGGCTTCGTCCGCGCCCGCATCGACGGCGAGCTGTGCCCCCTCGATGATCCGCCGCGCTTGGACAAGCGCAAGAATCACGCGATTGAAGTCGTTGTGGACCGCCTGCTGGTGAAGCCGGATATCGCGGTGCGGCTCGAGCAATCCATCGCCACAGCGTTGAAGCTGGCGAAGGGGCTCGTCACCGTCGTGGTGGTCGGCGGCACCGAGCAAGTCTATTCCGAGAAGATGGCTTGCAGCGATTGCGGTATCTCGGTGCCACAGCTCGAGCCGCGCTCGTTCAGTTTTAATTCGCCGTACGGCGCTTGCCCGGCGTGCAACGGCCTCGGCTCGAAATATGATTTCGATCCGGCAAAAGTGATTGTGGATTGGTCGCGTCCGCTATTCGAAGGCGGACTGGGTCCCGGCTCGGGCTCCGTGTTTCTGAAGCGCAGTCTGGAGCTGGGCGCTCTGGCGCACGGTTTCGATCTCTCGACACCGTTCGAAAAGTTTCCGCGTCCAGTGCAGAATTTGATTCTCTACGGTAATCCGCCTTCGAACTCTTCGGCGAAGGACAATAGGGACAGAAAACGAGCGAAGGGGGAGAAAGCAATCCCTGGCCTGCACTTTCAGGGCGTCATCGGGTTTCTCGAACACAGTTTCGAAGAGTCGAACTCCGACACCTACCGCGAATGGATCACGCAATACATGTCGCCCGCGCCCTGTGCAGTCTGCGGCGAACGGCGTTTGCGCCCGGAAAGTCTCGCCGTGAAAGTGGGAAGCCGCTCCATCTCCGAATTCACGGCGCTGGCAATCTCCGACGCGCGGCCCGCCGTGGACAAAATCCGCAAAGGTTTGACGCAGCGGCAGATCGACATCGCGGGGCGCGCGCTGGTCGAAATCGCCGCGAGGCTCGATTTTCTGCTCGCGGTCGGCCTCGGCTACCTCAGTCTCGACCGATCCTCCGCCACGCTTTCGGGCGGCGAAGCGCAGCGCATTCGCCTCGCAACACAAATCGGCTCGCGCCTGCGCGGCGTGCTCTACGTTCTCGATGAGCCCTCCATCGGCCTGCACGCGCGCGATAATGGCCGTCTGATCTCCTCGCTCGAACACTTGCGCGATTTGGGGAACACGGTGCTCGTCGTCGAGCACGACGAAGAGACGATCCGCCGCGCCGACTACGTAGTGGACCTGGGTCCCGGGGCAGGCGATGCGGGCGGCTACCTGGTCGCTACCGGCCGCCCGGAGGACATCGCGCGCAACGCCGATTCGCTCACCGGCCGCTATTTGAATGGCGATCTGTCGATTGCGGTCCCAGCGAAGCGCCGCTCGCCGAATGGCAAGATGGTTCGCGTGCTCGGCTGCGAAGCCAACAACCTCAAGCACGTCGATTTTGAATTGCCGCTTGGATTGCTCACCGTCATCACCGGCGTTTCCGGCTCGGGAAAATCGACGCTCGTGAACGACATTCTCTACCGCGCGCTGGCGCAGACGCTCTACCGCTCGATGGAACGCCCCGGCGCATTCCGCGAAATCGAAGGCGCTGCACAGTTCGACAAGGTCATCGAAATCGACCAGGCGCCGATCGGACGCACGCCGCGTTCGAACCCGGCTACCTACACCGGCGTCTTCGCTCCCATCCGCGAACTATTCGCCATGCTGCCCGAATCGCGCGAGCGCGGCTACCGTCCCGGCCGGTTCAGCTTTAACGTGAAGGGCGGTCGTTGCGAGGCCTGCCAGGGCGGCGGCCTGCGCCGCATCGAGATGAATTTTCTCCCCGACGTGTACGTGACGTGCGAAGTTTGCCGCGGACGCCGCTACAACGCCGAGACCCTTGCAGTAAGGTATAAGAGCCACTCGATTTCCGATCTGCTCGACATGCAGATTGCCGGCGCGCTCAAGATTCTTGAAAACATTCCGCAGATTCGCCAGAAACTCGACACGCTCGTGGATGTCGGGCTGGGTTACATCCAGCTCGGGCAGTCGGCGACGACGCTTTCGGGCGGTGAGGCGCAGCGCATCAAACTCGCGCGCGAGCTTTCCCGCCGCCAGACCGGCCGCACGCTCTACATTCTCGACGAACCCACAACCGGATTGCACTTCGACGACGTCAAGAAATTGCTCGACGTCCTGAATCGCCTCGCCGACCTCGGCAACACGGTCCTCATCATCGAGCACCATATGGACGTAATCAAGCAGGCGGACTGGATCGTGGACCTCGGCCCCGAAGGCGGCGAGGGTGGCGGCCGCATCGTCGCGCAAGGCACGCCCGAGCAGGTCGCACGCGTGAAAAAATCGTACACAGGCCAGGTCCTCGCCCGCGTTTTGAACGGCTCAAACGGCCATCATGCGTAGTTTCTCACAACGATACGAGTAGGCAAGTTTTGGCGACTAATTATCGCGCCCGGTCTCAAGATTTTGAACGATTGACCGTTTCCCTGGAATTTCAAATGACAACAGCATGAAGATACTGGTGCTCATGCCCCGTGGTATCCTCTGGTCAGGCAGTCAGGATGGGCGTAATGAAAGCTCTGTGGCTGATCGGATGCGCGTTGGTTCTCGTCGGCGTGTCGTACGCGTACCAGGGTCCATTCCGGGAATATCCCTCCGTGGAATATGGCGTTCCTTCGGTGCCGCCGGACTATCAGGAAAAAACTGAATTTGCCTTCGCGCGTTTGATGTTTCCGCCGGGCTGGAATGACGGTTATCGCGGGCGGTTCGACGGCGACTGGCGAAAAGGGCTTTCGCTTTGGACGCAGGATTATCCTCGGGCGGATCGGGACTTCGCCAGGGCGGTCCGGCGCTTGACGCGCATTCACACTCGCTCGGTCGAGCAGTGCGTGAATTTGGACGATGAAGACGAGGTATACAACTGGCCCTTCCTCTATGCTGTCCAGGTAGGGGAATGGGGTCCGACCGATGCCCAAATGAAGAACCTACGCGATTACCTGCTGCGCGGCGGTTTTTTCATGGCCGACGATTTCCATGGAACGATCGAGTGGCAGGTGTTCGAAGAGCGCATCAAGAAGGTTTTCCCTGACCGCCCCATCGTGGAAATTCCGAGCAGCGATCCGATCTTTCATACGATGTTCGATTTGGATGACCGGTACCGGATTACGGGCGCCGAGCATCTGGCTGTTGGCTATAAGCTCGACGGAAAAGACGCGCACTGGCGCGGCATTTACGACGACAAGGGCCGCGTCATGGTGGCAATCTCCTTCAATTCCGATATCGGCGATTCCTGGGAATGGGCCAACGATCCGCGCTATCCCCAAAAATTCTCTGACCTGGGAATCCGCATCGGCGTGAATTACGTCATCTACGCCATGACGCACTGAAGTGCCGTGATTCGTGGCTCGTGAAGGGTCACCCCTGCCAATCCCGCCTACACCACGGGCTTGCGCGCGATGGGGAGTGCCGCTAAAGTGCTGAAGGCGTTCCTGCGCCGCATCGTGAAGACCATCTACAACACGGGCCCCCTGAGTCTCGACCACATCCGCACCTACCCGCTCGCGGGGCGGAAGAGCAAGGTGAGCGTGCGCGAGTTCGCGCGGCCGCACCGCAAGGGCGCGCGCATTACGGAGCTTCTCGATTCGCTTCCGCGCATCCTTGCCGCCGATGATCTTCGCGGCGTGATTGGCGCGATCAAACGAGCTCGCGCGCAGCGCCGCCCGGTCCTCTGGGGAATGGGCGGACACGTGATCAAGGTGGGCCTGGGTCCGATCGTCGTGGATTTGATTCGCCGCGGTTTTGTGCAAGGCGTAGCGATGAACGGCTCGACCATGGTCCACGATTTCGAAATCGCGCTCGCCGGCAACACATCGGAAGACGTCGACGCGGGTCTGGGCCACGGCCAATTCGGCATGGCGGAGGAAACAGGCCTCTATCTCAATGAGATTGCGGTGGGAGCGGCGCGCAGCGGGATCGGCCTCGGTGAAGCCGCGGGAAAATTTCTGGCCAGCGGGCATCTTCGCGTGAAATATCCCGAGGCGAGCGTGCTTCTGGCCGCGTACCGCGCGCGCGTGCCCGTGACGGTGCATCTCGCCATCGGCACCGACATTCCGCACATGCATCGTTCCGCCGACGGCGCGGCGATGGGCGCCGCGACGCATCACGATTTTCGCCTCTTCTGCGCGCTGGTGAAACAGATGCATCCCGGCGGCGTATACTTGAATTGGGGCTCGGCGATTGTGCTCCCCGAAGTGTTTTTGAAGGCGGTGTCGGTCGTGCACAATCTAGGCGTGCCGCTGCAACCGATTACGACGGCGAATTTTGACTTCATCCAGCGATACAGGCCCCTGACCAACGTGGTGAAGCGGCCCACAGCGATGCCCAAAGACGCGCGCGGCGAACCTTCGCGCGGCTATGCCATCACCGGCCATCACGAAATCATGATGCCGCTGGTCGCGGCGGCGCTCATCGAATCGCAGGGGCGGCGAAAACGCGGAAAATGATTCACGACAATTCCAATCCGACCGCAGCAACGCCCGCCAGGGATCCCTCCGCCGAGCTTCCGGAGGAGGCACCGCCGTCCGTTCTAGATCCCGGCGCGTCAGCGCCGGCAAACCTTTCTGAACTTCCGCCCAGGCCGCAATTCGACCCCTCGGTCCCCGAGGATTTGCGTTCGCCGTGGGGATGGTTGGATTTGTTCCTCTTTATAGGATTTGGATTCCTCGGGTTATTGGTCGCAGCCGGGATTGTCGTCGGCGTTGCCGTGTTTGGCTTCGGTGTGCAGTTCCGCGACCTCGGCCCACCATCCACGTCCCCCGCAAGATCAATGATCGCTGTACTCGCTCAGGGGCTGTGGTCCGGTTTCGTATTGCTCTACTTTTTCGTGTTGGTGCGAGCGCAAACAAAATCTCCCTTCTGGCGCACGATGGGCTGGCGTGAATTGCACCTGGGCGGGCAAACGACATCCGCATCGGCCCTCCGCTGCCTGGGCGGCGGCGCGATACTTGCACTTCTTGTTTCCTATGCGGGGACATTCTTAAAGGAGAAGGGCAAACTACCCATCGAAGAGTTGTTCCATTCGCGACCGACCGTGATTCTGCTGATGTTTTTCGGCATTTTGGTGGCGCCATTAGTGGAAGAAACGATGTTCCGGGGCTTCCTGTATCCAATTTTTGCACGCTACTTCGGTATCGGTGCGGGCGTGATCGTGACCGGCGTCTTGTTCGGAGCCATGCACGCACAACAGCTTTGGGGTGGCTGGGGGCAAATCGGCCTGCTGATTGGGGTCGGTATTCTGCTGACCTGGGTGCGTGCGCGGACCGGCACCGTCACGGCCAGTTATTTTATGCATCTCGGGTACAACAGCTTTCTGTTCCTCGGCTTTTTTGCGGCGACGGGCGGGTTGCGGCACATTCCCGGTGCTTCGTGAGCCGGGGCTTCGAAACCCTGCGACGGAATCCTGATGGAGCAAACCTCGAACGAAGATGAAAGTCGCGCAGCCCATTGAATGGACCGGCAAGGGCGTAGTGATGCTCGATC
>JBGPXQ010000159.1:0-6229 GCA_041492805.1 Terriglobia bacterium
TACAGATGTGCGGATGATTCAGACTGGCGACGGTGCGAGCTTCGCGCTCGAATCGCTCGCGCAGATCAGGCTTGTCGGCAAGATGTGTCGGCAGCACTTTAATGGCGACGATTCGATCGAGGCGGGTGTCCCGGGCCTTGTAGACCTCGCCCATTCCGCCCGCACCGATGCCGGAGAGGATTTCATAGGGCCCTAGACGTCTGCCGGGGAGGATCGCCATAGGCTCCTGCCAACTTATTCCGGCGGGCTCCACGCCCCGGCCTGGCCGGGGCGTTCAGCGTAAAAGTAGAGCCCGCACCCGAGAATCGGCAGAGTATAACCCTGTCAGGTACTTACACACCTTTAAATTCTTGAGCGATGCGCTCTCACCCACTGAGCTACGGGCCTTTAGTGCAGTCCAAATTCCAGAACAGATGAAGAGGGCAATCCCGAGTTCGCGTTCGGGAAGGGGGAAGGAAGATGCCGAGACGTAGGCTCACCAAATTTCTCTGGCGCGTCTAATAAGTAGAAACCAAGACCTGGCAAAGCAGACCCAGGCGTTTGGAAAACTGAAAGGATAGATGCAAACATGAAACCGTGGAGATTTTGGAGTAGACCGAAAACAATGGCACTGGCAATGATTTTTCTCGTCGGTGCCGCGGGATTTGGCATGGCCCGTGCCAGCCAGACATTCTTTTCCGGCAATACACACGCTTCGCTGAAGTTAGCCGATCCAAATGAAGGGCCGAGCAAGGCTGGTTTTGCGCCCATCGTGAAGTCGGTTTTGCCTGACGTCGTAAATATATCTACATCTAAAGTGGTTCGCGCGCAGGCGGAACTCCCTGAAGGGATGTTTAACGATCCATTTTTTCGGCAATTCTTTGGGCCCGGCTTTGACAACCGCTCACCAAATCCGCGCTCGCAGCGCGAGGATAGTCTTGGTTCCGGTGTGATCGTTAGTCCGGAAGGTTACATCCTGACGAACAACCACGTCGTGGAGGGAGCCACCGACGTTCGGGTCACCCTTTCAGATAAGCGCCAATTGCAAGCGAAAGTTGTTGGCGCCGATCCCAAAACGGACATTGCGGTATTGAAAGTGGAAGGGACAGGCTATCCCACTATCACAATCGGTAATTCCTCGAACGTCCAGGTAGGCGATTACGCGCTGGCAATCGGAAATCCCTTTGGCGTCGGACAGACCGTCACCATGGGGATTGTCAGCGCTATGAACCGCGGCAACCTCGGCATCGAAGACTATGAAGATTTTATTCAGACAGACGCCCCCATCAACCCGGGCAATTCCGGCGGCGCGCTGGTAAACGATCGTGGCGAACTCATTGGCATCAACACGGCAATCATCTCGCACGGGTCCGGCGGGAACCAGGGAATCGGATTCGCGGTTCCAATAAACCTCGCGCGCCAAGTGATGGATCAAATCATGGATCACGGCAAGGTCACTCGGGCGTATCTCGGAATCATAGTGCAGGACGTTACCCCGGCCATTGCAAAAGCGATGGGACAGAGTGAACTTCATGGCGCACTGGTAGGAGATGTCAAATCTTCCAGCCCGGCCGGGAAGAGCGGGCTCCAGAGAGGAGATATCATTCTGGAGGTCAATGGCAAACCCGTTGCCGACAGCCGCGAACTCCGGATGAGCATTTCGATGATGAAACCGGATGCCACCGTAAAGTTGAAGATCATGCGCAACGGCAATCAGAGCGACATGACGGTCAAGCTCGGTGAATTGCCGAACACGCAAGAACAGGCGAAAGCCGAAAACGGCACATCGAAGGATGCTCTGGAGGGAGTGACGCTAGAGAACCTGGATGCCGAATCGGCCAGACAATTGGGCCTTCCCCCGACCACCAAGGGAGTCGTTGTTACGGACATCAGCGCGTCCAGTCCGGAAGCAGAATCGGGATTGCGCCGCGGCGATGTGATCCAGGAAGTAAATCACCAGCCGGTCAGGAACGTCTCCGAACTGAACGAGGCGCTGCACAAGGCTGGCAAGAATCCGCTTCTGCTCGTGAATCGGCAAGGCAACACTCTATTCATCGCTGCTTAGTGAAACATTGTAGCCCCGAAATTTGTGCCGGCTCCGACCTAAGAATTGGAGCCGGCACATGCATCAACCTTTAAATTTAAGAATTCGGGTTTGGGCGGGTTACATCTACGGATTCACACACCGACTGCATCTGATTAACTCTAATTTCTAATTCCCTGAAACTTCCCGGCTGCTCGGGTGTCACGGGTGAGCGATCAGGCTAACCTATCCTTTATTGACTGCCCGCAATTCTAAACTTCTGCACCCTGCGGCCATCAACGGACTCACCAACATAGATGTTGCCTTTGGAGTCCAGTGCCATCGTGTGAGCATGCATAAATTCACCCACTTGGTGGCCCGGACGGCCGAAGCTTTCGAGTACGCGCCCACTGACGCGGTCCACGACCTCTATTTGCTCTTCGATTTCATTGATGACATACATGAACTTCTGGCTTTGATCACGGGAAAATTCGACAGAGGAAGCCGATCCCACCAGCATCGCTTCCCTTCTGGATCCGGTTCCAGTCGCGGGAATGGGGGTCCACACCTTGAAGGTGAACGGGATGTTCTTTTGAAAATTACCCATCGTGTCGAAGACTTGAACCCGATTCATCCACCGATCGCATACGTACACCAGACCATCATTGCTCACACGGACACAATGCGGCGTTGGCGCAGCCGCGGTACCCGCTTCCTCAGGCGATCTGTGCACCATCCATTGGCGTAAGTAGTGCCCAGCATGGTCAAACACCACGACGCGAAAATTATTACCACCGCGTCCTTTAGCATGCCCATCGGCGACATAAACGTCGCCATTATGTGGATCGAATGCGATTTCCGACACCCTGAAGAACTGCGTAGCGCTCGAATTTAGGGGTGTGCCGGTGACGGTGCCGTCCGAGGAATCGAAAACGCCCCGCTTTCCGATCTGGAGCAGAAGCTCTCTTCCATCGTGCGAATATTCCTGCACAATGCCGTCCTCGGATCCGTCCAACCACACATGACCATCGTGGTCGATAGCACAGCCGTGGAGATCCTTGGGAAGAAGCTTTGGATCTCCCCAGGAGTTGACCACATTGCCATCCATGTCAAATTCAATCACAGGAGGCGCCGCTTGTCCGGCGTTCAGCTCGTCATTGGTCAATCCTTCCAGGTGGCCGTCCATCCCTCCGACATCGTTCACACGCTGAACGATGAATACATGATCCTGGGAATCGACACACACGCCTCCCATTTCCCCGGTTACCCAACGATCGGGCAAGGGTTTGGGCCAATAGGGATCCACTTCGAACTTGGGTACGCTGGTTTGCGCCTGGACTGGAAGCTGGCAAAAACAAATCCCAAACACGATGGCCAACGCTGCACCTTTCGCAACCATAATGAGGGAGCTGGTCATATTCTCGAATTGAATTATGCGCAAGCCGTGTTCCTTTCTATTTTCATACAGCGCCAAGCAGGAATTTCCGATTCCAACATTATCTTTGCGCAAGACCTTACGGCAGCCGCCCGTTTCCCGCCAACGTCAGGCCGGCATGGCTATGGTTACGCGGCATCCGGATCGTAATTCAGGTTCGGACCGAGCCATCGCTCGACGAGACGCAGGTCCATGCCTTTGCGGCGGCTGTAATCTTCGATTTGGCCGCGATCTATTTTCCCGACGGCAAAATATTTTGACTCGGGATGCGAGAAGTAAAAACCGCTCACCGACGCCGCCGGGTACATGGCGAAATTTTCCGTGAGATTTATATGCACATTCTTTTCGGCGCACAATAGATCGAACAGGAGACGCTTTTCGGTGTGGTCGGGCAACGCGGGATAGCCCGGCGCCGGACGAATGCCGCGATACCGTTCGCGGATCAGGTCGATTGGGCTCAAATTCTCGTCCTGGCCGAAACCCCACTCGATGCGCGCGTGTTTGTGCATCAATTCGGCGAGCCCTTCCGCCAGGCGGTCCGCCAGAGCCTTCGTCATCAGAGCGTTGTAATCGTCATGATCTTTCTCAAACTTTTCGACCAACGGTTCGATGTGGAGGCCTGCTGTCACGGCAAAAATGCCCAGATAATCCAACTTGCCGCATTCGCGGGGAGCAATAAAATCGCCAACCGCGTAATTGGGTTCCTGGCTGGCTTTCACTTGTTGCTGCCGCAAAGTATGAAACGTCGCAAGCAAGTGCCGCGCTTCATCCGCATAGACTTCGATATCTTCAAGAACACTGTTTGCCGGAAAGAATCCGATCACGGCGCGAGCTTCGAGCAATTTATCGCGCACAATTCGCTTGAGGAGTTTCTGCCCGTCGTCGAACAGCTCTTTCGCTTTGGGGCCGACGCCTTCTTGTTCGAAGATTTTCGGATAAATTCCGCGCAACTCCCACGCGTGGAAAAACGGCGTCCAGTCAATATACGGAACGACCTCTCCCAGGGGCACGGGGTTGTAAACGCGCGTGCCCAGGAATGACGGACGCGGCGGCGTGTAGGCTGACCAATCGTAAACGGGTCTCTTGCGCCGCGCGTCCGCCAATGTCAGAAGAGGTTGTGCTTTCCGCGATTGATGCCTCTCCCGCGCCCGCTCCTGTTCCTGGCGGTTTTCCTCCGCGTAGCTGTTTCTCAGGTCCACGCTCACCAGATTTCCCATCACGCCGACAGCCCGGGAAGCATCCAGCACGTGCACGACGGGATGCCGGTACACGGGCGCAATTTTCACCGCCGTATGCGTGCGGCTAGTCGTGGCTCCGCCGATGAGCAAGGGGACGGTGAAGCCTTCGCGCTCCATTTCTTTCGCGACGTGCACCATCTCCTCGAGTGAAGGAGTGATGAGCCCGCTCAGGCCGATCAAATCGGCGTTGTTCTCCCGGGCTGTTCTCAGAATTTTGTCGCTCGGCACCATCACTCCGAGATCAATCACTTCGTAATTGTTGCAGCCGAGCACCACGCCGACGATGTTTTTGCCGATATCGTGAACGTCGCCCTTGACGGTCGCGATGACAATGCGTCCTTTGACGAACGTGCCGCCGCTCGCCTGTTTTTCTGCTTCCAGGTAGGGCTGCAGATAGGCCACGGCCTTTTTCATTACGCGCGCGCTCTTGACGACCTGCGGCAGGAACATCCGCCCCGATCCGAATAGATCACCAACGATATTCATCGCGCTCATCAGCGGCCCTTCGATGACCGCAAGTGGTTTGCCGTACTTCTTTCGCGCCTCTTCCGTGTCTTCTTCGATGTAATCCGCGATGCCCTTCACCAAGGCGTGCGCGAGGCGTTCCTCCAGAGTCCCCTTCCGCCAGGAATCCTCCTCCACTTGCCCTTTTTCCTTCGCCTTCACCGTCTCGGTGAAAGTGAGCAGGCGTTCGGTTGCATCCGGCCGGCGATTCAGCAACACATCCTCGACAAGATGGAGGAGGTCCTTCGGGATTTCTTCGTAGATCGCAAGTTGTCCCGCATTCACGATCCCCATATCCAAACCGGCCTGGATCGCGCGGTAGAGAAACGCGGAGTGCATCGCTTCGCGCACCACGTTGTGGCCGCGGAACGAGAACGAAATATTGCTCACTCCCCCGCTCACCTTCACGTAGGGGAGCGTGGCCTTGATCTGGCGCGCTGCTTCGATGAAATCCACCGCGTAGTTGTTGTGTTCTTCGATGCCGGTCGCCACGGTCAGAATGTTCGGATCAAAAATGATTTCTTCCGGAGCTATGCCGGCTTCTTCGGTGAGGATCCGGTACGATCGCCGGCAGACCTCCACCTTTCGCGCGAGCGAATCCGCCTGACCCTTTTCATCAAACGCCATGACCACCATGGCCGCGCCGTAACGCCGGATCAGGCGCGCGCGCTGCCGGAAAGCCTCTTCGCCTTCTTTCAGGCTGATGGAATTGACGATGCCTCTGCCCTGAACGCACTTCAGGCCGGCTTCAATCACTTTCCAATTCGAGCTGTCGATCATGATCGGCACACGGGCAATGTCCGGCTCCGCCGCGATGTGCTGCAGAAAGGTTGACATCGCCTGCTCGGAATCGAGCATGGCCTCGTCCAAGTTGACGTCGATAATCTGCGCGCCGTTTTCAACCTGCTGCCGGGCCACGGCCAGCGCCGCTTCGTACTGGCCGCCGAGAATCAGCTTGGAGAACTTCGGCGAGCCGGTGACGTTTGTGCGTTCGCCGATGTTGACGAAGCGGGAGTCCGGGCGAAGGACAAGCGGCTCGAGGCCGCTGAA